>JANLQT010000384.1:0-5706 GCA_031368035.1 Rhodobacterales bacterium
TTGCCCGGCCGGGGCGTGCCCCCGGCCGGGTTTTCGTTTGCGGATCGGAGAGCCCAGTCTTGTCGATGTCCCTGTTTCTTCTTCGGCGGTTGCTGCAACTGATCCCGACCTTTGCCTTCATTCTGGTGGTGGTTTTCGTGCTGGTGCGTCTGCTGCCGGGTGACCCCACCAGCGCCATTCTGGGCGTGCACGCCACGGATGCCGATGTGGCCCGGATCAATCATGACCTTGGTTTGGACCGGCCCATACCGGTGCAGTTCGTCCTGTTCCTGAAATCGGTGGCGTTGGGCGACCTTGGCACCTCGATCCAATTGAAACAGTCGGTTTCAAGCCTGATTGCGCAGCGCTTGCCGGTCACGGTCATGCTGACGGTGATGGCGGCCCTGATGGCGTTGGTCATGGCCGTGCCGCTGGCCTTTGTCGCGGCCCTGCGCCGGGATGAGGCGACCGACAGTGCCATTCGTGCCGCGTTTCAGGTGGGCCTGTCGATGCCGGTGTTCTATCTGGGCCTGATCCTGCTGACCGTCTTTGGCGCGCGGCTGGGCTGGTTTCCGGTGGGCGGCTATGGCGACGGGTTCCTGGAGCATCTGTATCACCTGTTTTTGCCCGCCTTCAGCCTGGCGCTAAGCCTTGCGGCCATCCTGATGCGCAATCTGCGCGCCTCGATCATCGGGGTGGTCGATGCGGAATACGTTGTCTTTGCCCGGTCCAAGGGCATTGCCCCTTTCATCATCCTGATGCGCCATGTGTTGCGCAGCGCCCTGATCTCGACCGTGGCGCTGTTTGGCCTGTCGATTGGCACCCTGCTCGGCGGTGCCGTGATTACCGAGACGGTGTTTGCCATTCCGGGCGCGGGGCGGCTGATGATCGATTCCATCTATGGCAGGGATTATCCGGTTGTGCAGGGCATGACCATGGCTCTGGCGGTTGTGGTGTCCCTGACGTTCTTTCTGACCGATGTGGTCGAAGCCTGGCTTGACCCCCGCGTGGCCCGATGAGGCGCGCCTTGATGACATTGCCGCGCCCGCTGATGCTGGGCGGCCTTCTGATCGGTGCCAGCGTGCTGCTGGCGACCTTCCCGCAGGCTTTCGCGCCCTACGATCCGGTGGCGATGGACTACAACGCCCTGTTGCACGCGCCATCTTGGGCGCATCCGATGGGCACCGACAACTTTGGCCGTGATGTCCTGAGCCGGGTGATCCACGCCTACACGGTCGACATGCAGATCGCGTTCTTTGGCACGGTGTTCTCGTTTGTCTTCGGCATCATCATCGGCGCTTTGGTGGGCTATGCGGGCGGAATTGCGGACACGATCTTTGGCCGGATCGTCGATGCGGTCATCACCTTCCCCTTCCTGGTCCTGGTGATTGCGATTGTCTCGGTGCTCGGGCCGGGGCTGGTGAACATGTACATCGCCCTCGCCGTCGTGGGCTGGGTGTTTTACGCCCGCATCATCGCGGCAGAGGTCAAGGTGCAAAAACGGCTGGACTATGCGGATGCAGGCCGGGCGATGGGCTATACAAAACTGCGCATCATTTTCCGCCACCTTTTGCCCAATGCCATCACTCCGGCGATCGTCTACGTCGTGACCGACATGGCGCTGGCGATCCTGCTGGGGTCAAGCCTTGGCTATCTGGGTCTGGGGGCACAGCCGCCCACGGCCGAATGGGGCGTACAGATTGCCGATGGCAAGAACTTCATGACCACCGGCTGGTGGATATCGGTGTTTCCGGGCATCGCCATCGTGGTGACGGGCCTGGGTTTCAGCCTGATCGGCGACGGTCTGGCCGAAGTTTTGAGGACGCGCAAATGATCGAACCCGCGTTGCAAGTCACCAACCTGACCACCACCTTTGGCCAAGGTGGATCAGCCGTGACGGCGGTGGATTCGATCTCGTTCAACGTCATGCCCGGAGAGGTTCTGGGGCTGGTGGGCGAATCCGGGTCGGGCAAAAGTGTCACCCTGCGGTCGATCATGCGGCTGATGCCGCGTCACTCGGCCGTCACAGGCAGCGTCCTTTGGCAAGGCCAAGACCTGATGGCCATGACCGAACCGCAGCTGCGCGGCGTGCGGGGCGGTCAGATCTCGATGATCTTTCAGGAACCTACGACCGCGCTGAACCCGGTCCTGCCGGTGAAAGTCCAGATCGAAGAGAACCTGCGCGCCCATACCACCCTGACCGGGCCCGAACTGGCCAAACGCTGTCTGGAGCTGATGGACCTGGTGGGCATCTCCGACGCCAAGCGCCGCCTGACCCAGTACCCGCACCAATTCTCGGGCGGGATGCGGCAGCGGGTGATGATCGCCATAGCGCTGGCCAGCAACCCCAAGCTGCTGTTGGCGGATGAACCGACAACCGCGCTGGATGTGACCATTCAGGATCAGATCCTCAAGCTGATCCTGGACCTGCGCGATGAACTGGCGATGAGCGTGGTTCTGGTTACCCATGACCTTGGCGTGGTGGCCGCCGCCTGTGACCGGATGGCGGTGATGTATGCGGGCCGGATCGTTGAAAGCGGGGCAGTCGGTCAGGTCTTTGGCCAGCCGAGCCACGCCTATACGCGCGGCCTTTTGGGGTCTGTCCCCCGCAGCGGCACCGAACGCACGCCGCTTTTGTCGATCGAGGGCACGCCGCCAAGTCTGGCCAACCGGCCCAGCGGCTGCGCCTTTCATCCGCGCTGCACTTTTGCCACCGACCGCTGCCGCAGCGAAGGCCCCGAACTGCAGCCGATGGCCCCCGGCCATGAGGCCGCCTGCTTCCACAGCGACCGCGTCCGCGCGGCAGGATTGGCGTGATCATGACGCAAGACTCACTGCTTTCGGTTCAGAACATCGCCAAGGAATTCCCCTTTCCGCGCAGCCTGATCCAACGCCTGCGTGGTCAACCGCCCCAAGCCGTGCATGCCCTGAACGGTGTCAGCCTGGAGATACGCCGGGGCGAGACCTTGGGCATCGTCGGTGAAAGCGGTTGTGGGAAATCCACCCTCGCCCGGTGTCTGGTGCGGCTGCATCAGTGCGACGACGGCCGGGTACTTTTTGGCGATACCGATATTGCCACCCTGTCCGGTCGCGCCCGCCGCGCCTTCAACGCCCGGGTCCAGATGATCTTTCAAGACCCCTACAGCTCGCTCAACCCCCGCATGCGGGTGCGCCAGATTCTGGCAGAGGCGCTGAGTGTTCACCAGATGCGCCCCAAGGCGCAGATCCCCGCCCGGATTGCCGAACTGCTGAACCTTGTCCGCCTGTCGCCGGATGCCGCCGACAAATACCCGCACGAGTTTTCGGGCGGTCAGCGCCAGCGCATCGGCATCGCAAGGGCCCTCGCGGTCGAGCCCGAGGTTCTGGTGGCCGATGAACTGGTATCGGCGCTGGATGTGTCGGTTCAGGCCCAGGTGGTGAACCTGCTGCTGCAATTGCAGGAAAAGCTGCATCTGACCGTGGTGTTCGTGGCGCACGACTTGCGCCTGGTCCGCCATATCTCGCACCGGGTGGCCGTGATGTATCTGGGCAAGGTGGTCGAGCTGGGTCCGACCGAAGCCCTGTTCAGCGCCCCGCGCCATCCCTATACGCAGGCCCTGCTGGCCGCAGCGCCCGAGCTTGACCCCGCCCGCCGCACCCGCCGTGTGGCCGCCAAGGGCGAGTTGCCCAGCCCGATAAATCTGCCGCAAGGCTGTCTGTTCAACACCCGCTGCCCGCTGGCCTTCGACCGCTGTTTCAAGGAACGCCCGGTGTTGACCGCCACGGGTGACCATCTGTCCGCCTGCCACCTGACCGAGTGATCCAATGTCCTATGAGAACTTCTGCGCTGAAATCGGCCGGATCAACGATATCCTGTGCACCGTCAACCTGTTGTCCTGGGATGCCCGCACCGTCATGCCGCCGGGCGGCGTGGAGGCTCGGGGTCGTCAGATCGCCACGCTGACCAGCCTGGCCCGTGACCTTGCCACGGGCGAGCCCCTGCGCCGTGCAATGGACGCCGCCCGCAGCGCGGCACCCGACCCCATGGCCCTGCGCGCCCTTGATCTGGCCGAGACCGAGATTGCCACCCTGACCCGCATTCCCGCCGCCCTGATCGAAGAGCTTGCAAACCTGAAGACCTCGGCTCAGGTGGCCTGGGCCGAGGCGCGGGCTGCCAATGACTTCGCCGGCTATGCCCCGCTTTTGTCCCGCATGGTCGCCTTGCAGCGCGAGATTGGCCAGGCTTTGGGCGCAGACCCGTACGACGCGCTGATTGGCCTGTATGAACCGGGGATGACCCAAGCCCGGCTTGCCGTGCTGTTTGGCCAGGTGAAAGACGCTTTGGTCCGCCTGATCGAAAAGGCCACCGCCGCCCCGCAACCCAGGACCGATTTCCTGACCCGCGCCTATCCCATTCCCGCCCAAAAGGCCTTTGCGCTGAAGATTGCGGCCAAGATGGGCTATGATCTGAACCGGGGCCGTCTGGATGACGCGGTCCATCCGTTCGAGATTTCCTTCACCCGGGGCGATGTGCGCATCACCAGCCGGTTCCGCGAGACATGGCTGCCCGGCGGCATGTTCGCGCTGTGGCATGAGGCGGGGCATGGCATGTATGAGCAGGGCATTGCCCCGGCTTTCACTCGATCCATCTTTGCCACCGATCTTGCCAACCTGTACGCCGTGGGCGGTGCCAGCTTTGGCGTCCACGAGTCCCAATCGCGCCTGTGGGAGAACCGGGTGGGTCGATCGCGCGCATTCTGGGAACTGCATTTTCCCGATCTGCAGGCCCATTTCCCCAACCAGCTTTCCGACGTGACGGCTGCGGAATTCTGGGCTGCCGTCAATCAGGTCCGCCCCGATTTCATCAGGGTCGAGGCAGACGAGCTGACCTACGACCTGCACATCATCCTGCGGTCCGAGATTGAAGCCGCCCTGCTGTCCGGCGATCTGGCGGTGGCTGATTTGCCGGGCGTCTGGGCCGAAAAGATGCAGCGTTACCTTGGGCGGACCGTGCCCAACGATACCGTGGGCGTGTTGCAGGATGTGCATTGGTCGGCGGGCTATTTCGGCTCTTTTCCGACCTATACGCTGGGCAATATCATGGCCTCGCAATTCTTTGCCGTTGCGCGCCAGCAGCCCCGGATCGCCGCTGGCCTTGGTACGGGGGATTACGTCCCGCTGCATGGCTGGCTGGCCGAAGGCATCTATGCCCACGGCCGCGCCTCTACCCCGGCGGAAACCTTGGCGCGGCTGACCGGCAGCGCGCTGGACACCGGCCCCTATATTGCGGATCTGACAGCCAAAGTTGCCGATTTGACCGGGTAACGCCCCCTACCGCAACAGCGCGTCGCGATAGAACCGCAATCCCTGATCGAGCGAGGTCGTGGGCGCAAAGCCCAGATCACGCGCGGCCCTTTGGTTGTCCATCGCCGCAGGCAAAGGCGCAGACCCAGACCCGGTCAGGGTCACCGTGCAGCCCGGGGACAGCCGCATTAGCACGCTCACCACATCCCGCATTGCAAGCCCGGGCCCTGCGGTGATGTTGTAGATCCTTTCGGCCAGGGTCGCGGCCTGACCGGCGCGGACCAGCCCCGCCACCGCATCCTGCACGTAAAGGTAATGGGTGATATCGCCGGGTGCCGCATCGACGCTGATGCCATGTCCCGCGATGGCTGCGCGCAGGATGGTTTCCAGCATCGTGGACGTGCGCCGCCCCGGCCCGTAGATCCATGACAAGCGCAGGGCCAC
>JANLQT010000394.1:0-10566 GCA_031368035.1 Rhodobacterales bacterium
GCAAGACTTCGCCGCAAGCCAGACCAACCAGAAGTGGGCCGGCGACATCACCTATGTCTGGGCACGCGAAGGCTGGGTCTATCTGGCCGTCATTATGAACCTGCATTCACGGCGGGTGATCGGCTGGGCCATCAGCAACCGTATGAAGAAGGACTTGGCGATCCGCGCCTTGAACATGGCCATCGCCCTGCGAAGGCCACCAAAGGGATGCATCCATCACACGGACAGGGGCAGCCAATACTGTTCGCACGATTACCAGAAGAACCTGCGCAAACACGGGCTGACAGTGTCGATGAGTGGCAAAGGCAATTGCTATGATAACTCTGCCGCCGAGAGCTTCTTCAAATCCCTCAAGGCGGAACTGGTATGGCGTAGAAACTGGCAGACCCGTCGAGACGACGAAGTCGCCCTCTCCGAATACATCAACGGTTTCTATAACTCACGCCACCGACACTCAGCCTTGGGCTAGAAAAGCCCCGTGGCTTTTGGGCGCAAGGTGGCCTAAACGAGCACTTGGGGCGGCACAGATACGCGACAGCTCCAATCGCCTGACGCGCAGCCATCTGTGCCGCTTGATGGGCGTGACGGATCGCGGGCTTCAGGCGTGAAAGCAGCTTCCCGTCAAACCACCGTCTCGCCCCCGTCTACGACCAGCGCCTGTCCGGTGACATAGCTGGACCGGTCCGACACGAGAAACAGCACCGTCTCTGCGATCTCGTCCACCGAGGCCCAGCGGCCCATTGGCACCTTGTCGCGGATATAGGCTTCGACCGCGCCGCGGCCACCCATCTGCGCGATGAACGGCGCATTGAATGGGGTGTCCACCCAGCCGGGGCACAGGGCATTCACCCTGATGCCGAAGGGCGCATAATCCCCCGCCATCTGCCGGGTCATCGCGATCACCGCATGCTTGGTGGTGGTATAAGCGATCATCTCGCGGTCATACAGCACGCCGGAACTGGAGGAGGTGTTCAGGATCACGCCCTTCCCCGCCGCCCGCATGTGCGGCATCACGATGCGCGCCCCCAGAAAATGCGCCCGCACGTTCAGGTCCCAGGACCTGTCGAACCCAGCCAGACTGACTTGCTCCAGATTTCCGGGCACCTGCGCCCCGGCATGGTTGTGCAGGATGTCGATGCGGCCTTGGCGGGCAATGAAACCTTCGAACCCGGCGGCCAAGGCGTCGTCATCCGTCAGGTCCAACACCAGCGCCTCGGCACGGCCCCCGGCGGCGTTGATCTGGCCCACTGTGTCTTGAGCGCCGTCCGGGCTGCGATCAACCACCGCAACGACGGCGCCTTCTGCGGCGATGATGCGGGCCGCGGCCTGGCCGATGCCAGAGCCTGCGCCGGTGACGATGGCAACGCGGTCTTGCAGGATCATGGCGGGCCCTTCCGGCTGGTTCACTGGCAAATAGACTCGATCAAGGTCAGTCTGGCAATGCAACTGAAGCTGCGCATTGACGGGGCGCAAACCCCGGACCTAGGCTGCGCCCCGAGGTGACGTGATGACCGAGTCTGCCCTGCCCAATCGCTGGCGGCGCTTTGCCGAATGGGACGCCCGGCCCTTGCGGCTGGACAAGTTCGCGCGCGAAGACGCCGCCAACGGCTTTTCTGCCTTCCGCAGCCCCGCCGACCCCAAACCAGGCATCGGCATCACCGGCGGCAAGATCGCGGCAATGGACGGCGTTCTGGCGCATGACTTCGACATGATCGACGCCTTCATCGCGCGGCACCACTTGGACCCGGTGATCGCCGAGGAAGCCATGGCGATGGACTCCGGCCTGCTCGCGCGGATGCTGGTGGACATGAACGTCCCGCGCGGGGCATTGGTCCGGCTGGCGCGCGGCTGCACCCCGGCAAAGCTGGCAGATGTGGTGTCCAAGCTGAACGCGCTGGAAATCGCCTTCGCCTATTCCAAGATGCGGGCGCGCAAGACCCCTGGCAACCAGGCCCATGTGACCAATGCCAAGGACGACCCGCTGCAACTGGCCGCCGATGCCGCCATCGCCGTCGCTTACGGGTTTGACGAGGTGGAAACCACGATGCGCGTCTCTCGCAACGCATGGTCCAACGCCGTCGCCTGCGCAGTCGGCGCGGCGGTCGGGCGCTGGGGGGTGCTCTTCCAATGCTCCTCCGAAGAGGCGGAGGAACTGCGGATCGGCATGGCGGGCTTCACCTCTTACGCCGAAACCGTCTCCGTCTATGGCACCGAGAAAAGCTTCACCGACGGCGATGATACGCCTTGGTCGAAGGGGTTCCTTGCCGCCGCCTATGCCAGCAGAGGCATCAAGATGCGCTGCACGTCAGGCGCCGGGTCGGAACTGCTGATGGGCTTCCACGAATCCAAAACGCTCCTCTACCTTGAAGCGCGCTGCCTGTGCCTGCAACGCGGCATGGGCGTGCAGGGCACCCAGAACGGCGGCATCGACGGCGCGCCTTTGACCGCGACCGTGCCCGGCGGCGTGCGCGAGTTGATGGCTGAAAACCTGATCGCGGTCTGGCTCGACCTCGAATGCGCCAGCGGCAACGACGCGCGCTCCTCGGAATCCGAGATCCGCGTGGGCGCGAAAATCCTGCCCTACCTGATCGCCGGGTCGGACCTGATCTGTTCCGGCTTTGGCTCCATCCCGGCCTACGACAATTCCTTCAACCCCTCGCTGTTCAACGCCGAAGAGATGGAGGATTACCTCGTCCTCCAGCGCGATTTCGAAGCCGACGGCGGCCTGACGCCCTTGGCCGAGCACCGCGCGCTGGACCTGCGGGCGCGGGCGGTCGCGGCGATTTCGGCGGTGCTGGAGGAGTTGGGGCTGGCGACCCCCACGCCAGACATGAAGGCCTCTGTCATTGTCGCCTCCGGCTCAGCCGAAACCCGCAGCTTTTCGCCTGGAGAGGTGGCACCGATATCCGAGGCGATCAAGGATCGGGAAATCACGGTGATTGACGTCATTAAGGCCCTTGCGAAACGCGACTTCGCAGCGGAAGCCGAAAACCTGCTGAACGTCGTCAAGTTGCGCGTGTCGGGGGACTACCTGCAAACCTCGGCCATGGTGCGGGGCGGGCGCGTGATCTCGGCGATCAACGATCCCAACGACTATTGTGGCCCCGGCAGCGGCTATGCGATGACTGAGGCGCGACGGCTGGAGGTCAATGATATCCGCGACTTGCTGGACCAGGGCGAAGTCCTGCGCAGCGAGGCGCAGTTTGAAAGGGCGGAGGCCAAGCGCATCGCCTACGCCGCGACGGGCGCCGCATTGGCCAGCAGCGCGAAGGACGAAGTGGTGATCGGCATCAGCCCCGCCTTCGGCCTGAAGCTGTTCCAGACCACGGCAGGCCACAAGCTGTCCGACCTGCTGCGCGTCATGGTCGACGGCATCGCCTCTCGCGGCCTTCGGGCGCGAGTGGTGCGGTTGCGGCATACGGCGGACACCTCGTTCCTGGGCCTGTCGGCGGCGCGGCTGTCGGGGTCGGGCATTGGCATCGGCATACAGGCCAAGGGCACAGCGGTGATCCATTCCTCCCAGCGCCTGCCGCACAATAACCTCGAACTCTTCTCCAACGCCCCGATCACCCGGCTGGAACACTACGCCGCCCTTGGCCGCAACGCCGCCGCCTATGCCCTCGGCGAGGCACCAGAACCCGTGGTGGTGCCAACCCGTGGCGAGGCGATGGGCTCGCGTTACCATGCCCGCGTAGCGCTGATCTACGCCATCGAAACCGGCTTGGTCGAAGAGGGCGCGGCGCCTGAAGAAATCTCGGTGAAGTTCTTGGAGGGCACCCGATGACCGGCCTGAAGGTCCAGGATTACCCGCTCGCCGAAACCCGCCCCGAGGCCATTCGAGGTAAGCGCGGCATGGCATTGCAGGACATAACCCTCGCAGCGGTCTTGTCCGGCGACGTGACGATGGAAGACCTGCAAATCACCCCCAAGGCCCTGCAAGATCAAGCCGAGATCGCCGCCGATGCCGGGCGCGCGACCCTTGCGCTGAACTTCGGACGCGCGGCGGAACTGGTGGACGTCCCGCAAGACCTCATCATGTCGACCTACGAACTCCTGCGCCCTGGCCGCGCACGCTCCCGCCAAGACCTGGACGACCGCGCCGCCTTGTTCCGCGATCAATACGCCGCCCCCGCCATCGCCGATTTCATCAGTGAGGCCGCCGATATCTACGAAAAGCGCGGCCTCTTCACTGCAAGGTTTTAAGGGGTCCCATGGGCTGGAAGACCAACTACCGCTCGATCTACTACGCCGACGCGCCGGAACCGGAGACGCCGGTCCTGACCCATGGCGAAACCGCGATCCTCGTGATCGACGTTCAAAACACCTACCTCGAACGCCCCGACCGCGCCGGGCTTTCGCCGCGCGCCCAAGCCGCCTACGACGCATGGACGCCCTTCCACCACCGCATGCACACCCAAGTCATCCCCCGCACCGCGGCGCTGGTGGCCAAGGCCCGCGCCGCCAACATCGAATGCCTGTTCGTCCGCATCGCGTCCCACACCACCGATGGCCGTGACCGATCCCTGTCGCAAAAGCTGCCCGGCTGGAACAACCTGCTGCTGCCCAAGAACGGCCTTCCCTCGCAAATCGTCCCCGAATTGCAGCCCATCGGCGACGAGATCGAGATCACCAAGACCACTGACAGCGCCCTAACTGGAACCAACCTGCGGCTGATCCTGCACAACCTCGGCATCAAGACCGTGATTTGCGCCGGCATCTTCACCGATCAATGCGTGTCCTCGACCGTACGCTCGCTGGCAGACGAAAGCTTTGCGGTGATCGTGCTGGAGGATTGCTGTGCGGCGGGTTCCGACGACCTGCATCACAGGGAATTAGAGATCATCAACATGATCTATTGCCACGTAATGACCAGTTCTGAGGCACTCGCTATCCTGAACCTCACCTGAAATCAGGCTACCTGGCAGGACAAGCTTTGCATAACGCGCATCTTGCCATTAACCTGTCCCGCAGTATCGCCCGCATGAAACCCTGAAAAACAAGGGGCAGCGGCGGACTTCAACAACGGGACGAGGGGAAAAATGGCTGACACAAACAATACAACCGGCGGCATCGACGTATCGACGCGCGCCGATGTGAACAAGCTGAAGGGCAAGGCCGTGGGCCTTGTGGGCGTGCTGTTTCTGGCCGTCACCGGGGCCGCGCCGATGTCCGCGATGCTGGGCAACGTGCCCTTCGCAGCGGGCTATGGCATCGGAACCTACACGCCGGCCGCGTTCCTGCTGGCGACCATCGTGCTGACGATCTTCTCGGTCGGCTACGCCGCCATGGCCTCGCGGGTGGCGTCGGTCGGCGGCTTCTATACGTTCATCAGCCAGGGCCTGGGCCGCGAAGTCGGCATGTCCGCCGGCTTCACCTCGCTGGCGTGCTATTCGCTGTTCGAAGCGTCCCTGTCGGGGCTGTTCGCCTTTTTCGGCAACAAGTGGCTGAACGACCACCTCGGCATCAACGTGCCCTGGCTTGTGCTTGCGCTGATCATGATCGTGCTGATCGGGGTGCTTGCCTACCGCGACGTGAAATTGTCGGTCCGGGTGCTGGGCACCGCCCTGGTGGCCGAGGTGATCATACTGGTGGTCTTCGTGCTTGGCGTGTCTTTTGCCAAAAGCGGCACCAGCTTTTCGCTCGACTCGCTGAACCTGTTCAAAGTCTACACGCCACTGGCCGCCCAAACGGTGGGCGATGTTGCCATCCCGGTCGGAGCCGCCGCTGTTGGCGTTTTCATGGCGTTCTGGTCCTGGGTCGGGTTCGAAATGGCCCCGAACTATGCCGAGGAAAGCCGCGATCCCAAGCGCACCATCCCGCAATCGCTGCTGATTTCCGTGATCGGCCTGGGGCTGTTCTACATCATCGTCAGCTGGTGCGCGGTGTCCGCCTTCCCGACCCCCGCCGACATGGCGGCCATGGCCTACTCGAACGGCGTCGACTTCTTCCTGGCCCCGATCAAGACCCTCGTCGGCGGTTGGGCGTTTGAACTGATGTCCCTGCTGATCCTGACCTCGTCCTTCGCCTGCGGCATGGCGTTCCACAACACCACGGCCCGCTACATCTACTCGCTGGGGCGTGAGGGCGTGCTGCCAAAGGTCGTGGCGGAAACCCACGATCACCACAAAAGCCCGCACAAAGCCTCGATCGTGCAAAGCGTTCTGGCGGCGCTGTGGGTCGTGCTTTACGGCCTAGGCTATGGCTTCGACGACCCGTCTGGACAGGCCTGGCTGGGCGTCTACACGCTGTTCGCGGTGCTGGGGACCGGCCTGCTTTTGGTCCTGCAAGCGGTGGTTTCTGTCGCCATCATAATGTGGTTCCGCAAGAATGGCGGCGGCAGCACCTTCTCGACGGTGATCGCGCCCGCCGTGTCGGTCGTCGTGCAGCTTTGGCTCGTCTACACCCTGATCGCCAATCTCGCGACCTTGGGTGGTACCAACAGCTTTGCGACCAGCATACCTTACATTGGCCTTGCGATCATCGTCGTCGGCCTGGTTTGGGGCGTCGTCTTGAAGCGCGTCAACCCGGTCGGCTACGGCAACATCGGTCACATGGTCAACGACGAGGCTTAAGCCCCGCCGCGAGACTTACGGGGGCAGCGGGAAACCTCTGCCCCCTTTTTCATTCAGGAGACGGACAATGACGCAATCGCTGCAAGGCCGGGTCGTGGTGGTGACCGGCGGGTCAAAAGGCATCGGCCGCGGCATCGCGCAGGTGTTCGCGGAATCAGGGGCCAAGGTCGCCGTCCTGTCGCGCCACGGCGACGAGGCGAAGGCGGCAGCAGCGTCCATCGGCCACGGCGCTATTGGCCAGGCCGCAGACGTGACTTCGTCGGGCAGCCTAACCGCCGCCTTCGCCCAAGTCGCGCAGCACTTTGGCAACATCGACGTCCTCTGCGCCAATGCCGGGATTTTCCCGCAAGCGCGGCTCGAAGACATGACCGAGGCCGAGTTGGACGAGGTCACGGATACCAACCTGAAAGGCACGTTCCTGGCCGTGCAGGCCGCGATCCCCTACCTGAAAGTCTCGGACCAGGGGCGCATAATCATCACCTCGTCGATCACCGGCCCCGTCACCGGCTACCCCGGCTGGACCCATTACGGCGCCAGCAAGGCCGGCCAGCTTGGTTTCATGCGGACCGCCTGTATCGAGCTGGCGCGCCACGGCATCACCGTCAACGCCGTCATGCCGGGCAATATCCTGACCGAGGGCCTGATGGCGATGGGCGAAGCCTACCAAGCCGCCATGGCCGCCTCTGTCCCGCTGAAACGCCTCGGCACCGTCGCAGAAATCGGCCACGCCGCCCTGTATTTCGCGTCAAAAGAAGCAGCCTATGTCACTGGCCAGACCATCATCGTCGATGGCGGTCAAATCCTGCCCGAAAGCCTGGAGGCCATGACCTGACCCCGCCTTCCCATTCACGGAAGCCATAAATATTCCCACCGGGGTTTGGGGGTGTGAAACCCCCGATCGTCTGTCTTCACAAAAGGCTTGCGAAGCTCAATTGCTTCCCTTCGGCAGGCCCGGGCAGCTTAGCCAAACGCCGAAAGATATCGCTCGCACAGCGCCATCGTGCCTTCCGTGTAAGGCAGCCCCGTGGTCCGCGCCAACTCGGTCTCGGAATGTGATCCGATCCACGCCACCAGCAACAGCCGTCGCAGCATGACAAAGGTCGGTATCTCGGCCTCGTCCGCCGCACCCAGGTCCATGACCTTGCGATAGCCGACCTTCCAGGCCTCCATCAACTCCGGCACTTGCGGCTCATGTTCGTAGAACGACACCGGCGTCGCCGCGTCATACATGAACCAACTGAACCCGCAGTCGTCGAAGTCGATCACCTTGACCGCATCCCCATCGACCAGCAGGTTCGCCAGCCGCAAGTCGCAATGGATCAGCCCGAACCGGTCTGCGCCCTGCCCATAAGCCGCCAATCGTCGTTCGATCACCCCCGCCGTCCGCCCAAACAGCGCCGCCCTTTCGGCATCCACGCCTATGCCGTCCCGCCAGCGGCCCCAATGCGGCGCATCCCCCAGCGAGGTCGCGAAGTTCCAGACCGGCCGGGTGAACCAACCTGGCCGCTCCCAGGTTCGCGAGTGCCGGTGCATCCGCGCCGTCGCTTCGCCCAGCACCTCGAACGGGCGGGCCAAGTCCTGGCCGATCCCGGGCTCCGCCCCAACCTCCCACTGCGACAGCACGACGTGGCGCGGCGAGGCCATGCCCGGGTGCCGCACCACCTGGATGATCTCCCCGTCACGGCCCACCTCCGGGGCAGGGGTGATGACGACCTCGCGCGCCCGCAAATCTTGCAACCAAGCCAGTTCCGACGCGATCGCCGCGCGCGCATGATACCCGCCGCGATGAATCCGCAGCGCCCAGCGTTGCCCGTCCGGCGCTTCGACGGCATAGGTCGCGTTTTCCGAAAGGTTGATCAGCCGCACCGCAAGGGCACCTGGAAGCGCATAATTCCCGGTGGCCTTGGTCGCCAATTCCAGCAGGATCGGCAGCTGCTCTGCCTGCGAAAGCCGCTCGAAATCGCTCATGCCGCCGCCATCAGCTCCCGCGCTCGGGGCATCGCGGCATCGAACCGTTGCATGATTTCCGCGCACATCTCAGGTGCCAGCAGCACGCCCGGCTTCCATTGCAGCACCCGCTTGTCCAGCGAGGAAAAGATCGCCCAGACCCCGTGCTCGTATAACGCGCGCGAGACATGCACGGCCCCCTCCGCCCCCGCGAATTCCAACCCCAGGATCACCCCGCGCTGCCGGACCCCGGTGAAGATATCGCCGTGTCGCTGCATCCTATCGGCCATCGCCACGCGGAAAAAATCCGTCACGGCCTGGACCGAGGCTGCCGTCTCGGGCCGCTGCAAGATTTCAAGAACCTTGTGCGCCACCACGCAGCCCAACTCCGCTCCGCCGGTGGTCGAGATATGGGCGGCGCCATCCTCGTTCAGCCATCCCCCCGCCTTTTCATTCACCAGGCACGCCGAGATCGGGTACAGCCCGCCCGACAGCCCCTTGGCGGTGACCATGATATCGGGCTGGATGCCGTAGGTCTGCCAGCCCCACATCTGGCCGCAGCGCATCATCCCGGTCTGCACCTCGTCGGCGATATACATCACGCCGTATCGCTCGCACAAAGCCTTGCACGCGGCGAGATAACCCTCGTTTGGCATCGGAAAGCCAAAGGTCGCCGGGATCGTCTCCATGATCAGCGCCGCGATATCGCCCTGCGCCAGCGCCTGCTCCATCGCGCCAATGTCGTTGAACGGCACCTGGATGAACGTCTCAGGCTGGTCGGACAGGAATATCTTCGAGAACCGATCATCCCCCGTCGCAACCGACAACCCGCCATGCCCGTGATAGCCCTTGATGATCGAAACCACCTTGCGGCGCTTGGTGGCATATCGGGCCGATTTGATCGCGATATCAACCGCTTCGGCTCCACCTGCGCCGAAGACCGCGTATTTCATGCCGGGACTGACCTTGATCAGCGCCTCGGACAAAGCCGCCCTTGCAATCGACGGGAACCAGTGATTGCCCATGTCGAAATAGTCCAGCCCGTCCTTCAGCGTGGCCACCAGCTCCGGGTTGCGGTGCCCCAGGTTGTAGGTACCGCCGTTCAGATGCAGGTCGATCAGCCGCCGCCCGTCCATGTCAAAGATGCAGTACCCCTCGCGTCGGCCCATCACCAGGTCGATGCCGGCATCCTGCCAGAACCTGGTCTTGCCGGGGTTCCAGTACTGGACCGACTTGTCCAGAACGTCCTGCTTGCTGAACTGCGGGAAGCAAGCTTGGTCGGCCATCGTGATCTCCTTGCGCGGGGGTATTCGGACCAGCGCGCGAGGGTGATGCAAGCATGGCGAGTTTTGCGTGTCAACGACGGGCGACATGGAACAATCGGATCGGGCGATCATGGCCAAGCAGGTGCGGGGCCTTTGGGTGGACTTGGGTCCAAAACCGTGCGGTGGGGGTTGCCAGAGCAAACCGGCTTGACGGCAAACGTGACCGTCACCCACGTAGGTCGATGATCCACTGAATTCCAGCGGACAGGGGAATTCTTGGGATCTTGGAATCACGCATCAGGCATCAGCGATCAAATCCAGAAGATGACGATACCTGCGATGATGATGGCTGCGAGGACGATTGCGAGCATGACGGTGTGGGCGCATCGGTCAATGACGGTGTGGATGCGGCGCCAGTCCTTGAGTTCGCCGGACATGCTTTCGATCTTGTGGCGCTTGGGAGGGAGCACCCTGTCAAAAGGTATCTGGATATTGATGCGGATCGCCTTGCAAGGCCCGTAGCTTACGGGCAGGTCGCGCCATCCCAGACCATTGCGAATCACGAAGATGATGCCACTGATCACCCGCCGGTCATCGACACGCGGCATCCAAAGCGAGAGCGGAAAGAAAGGCGAAATCCACGCTACCGAAAGCAGGATCATTTCGGTCATGGCAGCTTCCCTTGGTGCCGCCATATGGGCTCTGTTGCACAAATCGCGAAGGATTCCCTGCGCGACTCCAAGGTGATAGTCGGCATGGATGAGCAAACCCACACCACCCAC
>JANLQT010000396.1:0-5671 GCA_031368035.1 Rhodobacterales bacterium
GCAAGACTTCGCCGCAAGCCAGACCAACCAGAAGTGGGCCGGCGACATCACCTATGTCTGGGCACGCGAAGGCTGGGTCTATCTGGCCGTCATTATGAACCTGCATTCACGGCGGGTGATCGGCTGGGCCATCAGCAACCGCATTCCACGGTAGATGGGCATCGATTCCACGCGATCACGGGCACCTGTTCCACGGCATCGTGGGCAGCCATTCCACGGAAGATGGGCAGCTGATTTGACCGGCGGTTTCGTGGAGTCAGGGTTGTGCTGACAGGTCAAGGCTTGAGTTGCGGGCGGCGGCTTTTCGCATGCTTTCTCCGGTAAGTTTGAGCCTGTGGGTGTTGTGAACGAGGCGATCGAGGATGGCGTCGGCAAGGGTTGGATCACCTATGGTCTGGCGCCGCACCCGGCAAACCCGGCGTGAGGTCGAAGTGGCGCTCTTTGAATGCATCAACGGCTTCTATAATCCACGCCGCAAACACTTAGCCTTGGGCTGGAAATCACCCGTGGCCTTCGAACTGAGGGCCGCCTAGCATGAGCACCTGACCGGGCCGAAACCGTGAAAGGTCCAGTTGCAGTGAGGTGGAAGAGATGAGCGAGACGGCACGCCTGGTGTGGGAACTGGAACAGCGCCGTCTGATCTCGGAGGTGCTGGTGGACTACAGCCATTTCGTGGATCGCAATGACCCTGCGGGACTTGTGGCCCGGGTCTTCTGCGAGGACGGCTGTTTCGAGCTTGGTTCGCGCCACGCGGTGATCGGGCGGGCGGATCTCGCGCTCATGTTCGCCCGGACCCTCGCGCCGTTCAGCCGAACCAGCCATCATGTCAGCAACATCATGGTGACGTTGACGGGGGCGCAGATGGGGGCGGAAACGGCGGTGTCCACGGCCTATGTCTATGCCTGGCACTTAACCGCGGACGAAGGGCGGCGGATCGACCTTTGGGGGCGTTATCACGACCAGCACAGGCTGACGCCGGAAGGCTGGCGGATCGCCAACCGGCGGCTGACGGTCGCGGGCAGCGACGGCTGGATCAATCCGCCGTTCGAGTTGGCCGACCGTCTGCCAAGCCCGATCGATACACCCTCACCCAAGATAAGCCGCAGGTAACGAAGCCGCCGGTAAGAAAGCCGGCGATGATGAAGGTTGCGATGATGAAGGCTGGGGTAACGCGGGTGGTCAGTGGACCGCCGCATACATGATTGTCTCCTCGGTCGCGTCCTCGGGCGAGAATTCCTCCACGATGCGGCCTTGTCGGGCGACGAGAATGCGGTCGGACAGGTTCAAAACCTCGGGCAAATAGGAGGAAATCACCATCACCGCGAGGCCGCTATCTGCCAGGCCCTTGATGATGGCATGGATTTCCGCGATGGCCCCCACGTCCACGCCCCGGGTCGGCTCGTCAAAGATCACCAGTTTTGGGCGCTGAACGAGCGACTTCGCCACCACGACCTTTTGCTGGTTACCGCCGGAAAGTTCCACCACGCGGGCCCCGGCATCAATGGCGCGGATGTTGAGCTTGGCGCGCCATTCTTCGGCCAGTTCAGCCATGCGGGCAGGGCTGACCACACGGGGGCCGCGCGCGGTCAGGCGGCCGGCGAAAATGTTCTCGGCGATCGACATGCCCTCGAAAAAGCCCTCGATCTTGCGATCCTCGGTCACATAGACGATGCCGTCGAGCATGGCCTGCCGTGGCAACCGGTAGCGGACCGCCCGGTCGAACAGGCTGACCTTGCCGCCGTGGAAGATGTTGCGCTTCAAAACCCCGGCTATGACCTTTGCTGTCTCGGTTCGGCCTGACCCGATCAGACCGAACACGCCGGTCACCTGGCCCGCATAGACTGAGAACGAGGTATTGCGTACCATCGATCCCATCGACAGGTTCTGCACGCTGAGAACACGGTCCTGCGGGGCGCGTGCCTTGCGGTCCTTGCGGGCGTAAAGTTCATCTGACAGGGTCCGCCCAACCATCGCGCGGATGATCGAGGCGCGGTCAAAGCTGGCGGCACGGTCGGTCACCACAACCTCGCCGTCGCGCAGCACGGTGATGCGGTCGGCAATCTCCAGCGCCTCTTCGATGGCATGCGAGATGAAGACGACGGCGACACCGCTGGTCTTCAGCCGCTGGATCAAAGCAAAGAAATGGTGCTTTTCCTCGGGCGTGAGGGCGGCGGTCGGCTCGTCGAAGATGATGAGCCGGGCCTTGCGCAGCACGGCGCGGGCGATTTCCACCATCTGCTTCTGCGCCGCGCCAAGATTGGCTACCGGGGTCATCGGATCGACGTTGAAGTTCAGCGATTGCAGGAATTGCTGCGCAGCAATGTAAAGGCCACGCAGGCGGGTGAAGTAGTGCTCTTGCCCAAGATACAGGTTCTGCGCCACGGTCATCGAGGGGACGAGGCTGGTTTCCTGAAATACCATCGCCAGGCCAAGGTTCAGCGCCTCGGCCGGAGAGCGCAAGGTGACGGGGCGGCCGTCAACTTCCAGCGTGCCAGAGGTCGGAAAAGCGATGCCGACCATGACCTTGGTCAGGGTGGATTTGCCCGCTCCGTTCTCACCCACAAGGGCATGAACCTCGCCGGGCAGGACGGTGAAGTCCACTTCGCGGATGGCCGGGACGCCGAAATATTCCTTGGTCACCTTGGTCAGGCGGACCAGCGGGTGCTGTTCGGTCATGTCCGGTCCCCTACGGCTGGGTCAAGGTCAAGGATCGCGTCGCCGCCACGCGACGCCACAAGGACGCGGGCGCCAAGGTCCAGCGCCGCCGTGACACCGTGGCGGGTGCCGTCGGCGCGGCTGTGGAAGCTGCGTACCGGTCTGAACCGGGCGTCAAGCCGGACGAGCAGGCCATAGGACCGGGTCGGCGCCCAGGGCTTGACGATCCCGTGGGTACGCAGCGCGCCGCCCATCATGGGTTCCAGGAAGTCTTTTGGCGGCGTGATGGCGGGGGCGAGCCAGTTCTCGGGGTCGATCTCGGTCATCATTCGGTCGCAGAAACGGCGCTCGCGCAGGACGAATTCGACCAACTGACCGCGCGGCGCAAACACCGAAAGCCACCAGCCGCCATCTTGGGCCGGGGCCAGGCGGGCGGGATAGCCGGGCAGGTCGTCCAGGACGGGAACAGTGCGAGTGCCGTCCAGGCGGATCAGACGGTGCCGCCAACTTTCGCTGACCACGATGCCATCAGGCGTCGCGGCGATCCCGCAGGGCCAGGCAAGGCCCGTGGCGAGGCTGCGCGTCGTGCCGTCAGCCACCGAGACCTGCAAGACCGAACCCGACGCGCCGCGCTGCATCAGGTCCGCTTTCCACGCCCCGGGTCCATTCCGGGCCGAGCCTTGCGTGGCGATCAACGTATCGGGACCCACAAAGGCCAGCGCGGTCGGGCAGGTGACAAAGGGGACGGCGATGTCCCTGCCCCCCTGCAGGATACGCAGGCCGCCTTCGGCGAGGCCCACCGCGAGAGTCTCGCCCGAAGCCGCGAGACACGTGACCGGGGCCGGAAAGCGGTGCACAGTCTGGGCATCCCCGCTTACGGGGTCGAGGCTATAAACGGCATCGCCGCTTGAGAAAATCACTTTGTCGCCGCTGGTCGCAATATCATCGGGCGCCGGGACCGAGACGACAAGCCGTGCGCGGTCAAGGCGGGTGTTCGGGCTGAGCGCGCCATCCATCGGCGGAACCGTCACCGCAGCCTCGCCCTGACCGAAAAAGCCATCGATGCGGGTACGGAGCCAGCCGATCATGCGCCTTTCCCCCAGTAGGAGGCGGAGGAGGTCCACGTGGGGTCGGCATCGGGCAGGCGAATGCGGCCAATGCGGTTGTTGAAGATGCCGCCCAGATACAGCCAGCCCTTGTGCTCTCGCATCGAAGTGACCTGCGGGTGGCGGTTGCCGTTTCCGTCCCACAGAGATTGCAGGACGCGGCCCTGAAGGTCGAACTTTATGACGCCGCCGGTGTTCAGGTTGGGGAACACCCATTGATCGCGGGCGACCTGCATCGCCATGCGCCGCCGGAAGCCCGGCATCCGCTGCGACAGATCGAAGGCGGGGGTGCGCATCCCGATCATCGCCATCCAGAAGGTGCCGTCCGAGGCGCGGTTGATGTTGTCGGGATAACCGGGCAGATCGGCGATGACCACCTCGGTCCGGCCCTTCTTGGTGCCAGCGAACCAATAGCGGCTGACACGGCAGCCCCAGGTTTCGGCGTAAAGGAAAGACTGGCCGTCCGGCACCATGCAGATCCCGTTGGGAAATTGCAGGCGCGGCAGCACGGTGCGGGACGAGCCGTCACGCGGGTCATAACAGATGATGCGCCCGTTGCCGCGCCCCTCCAGCGCATCAACCATCCAGTCGTCCAGCGCATAACGGATCGTCGCCTCGCTGAAGAACACCCGCCCGTCGGGCGCTATGTCGAGATCGTCCGCCAGCCGCATCCGGCTGTCGTCGATGATGGAGAACAGGGTGCGGTTGGTCTCGTCCGACAGCTTCACCACTTCGCGGTCGGGCCGGACCATGTAAAGACCCATGCCGGCGACACAGGTCACAAGGTTGCCGTTCCGGTCGAAGGCGAGGCCCAGCGGCTGGCCGCCGATATGCACGTAAGGTTCGATCTTCGTGTAATCCGGGGCCATCAGCCGCAGGATGTTGCCGTCCCGGCTGCCGGTGTAAAGGTTGTCGTCGGCGTCAAGAATCACGTCTTCTGGCCCGTCAAGCAGGCCAAGGCCGATGGGTTCCGCGGCGGCGAGCAGGTCGTTGATGGCATAGGGCGTCCCGGCCCCGCGCCGGGCGTCGGCCAGCGGCGGCAGTTCGAAATAGGTGGGCGCCACATAGGTCTGGTCCAGGAACTTGCGCCGGTTCTTCACCCAGCGGACGTCAATTGCGACAGCGAAGAGCAGGATCAGCCCCAGCGCGAGCGGCGAGGTCCCGCTTGGCAGGTTGAAGCGCAACAAGCTGTTGGAGATCACCACCACAATGGCAACGCCCAGCACGGTCTTGACCACCGACCCGCGTCCGCCGCCGAGGCTGGTGCCGCCAAGGACCACTGCGGTCAGGATGGTGATTTCCAACCCGACCCCGGTTTCCGCGCCAAGGCTCATCAGCCTCGCCGCGTAGAAGATGCCGGCGAGGGCCGATAACATACCCGAAGCGACATAGGTGAGGCAAACCGTGCGCCGGACGTTGATGCCTGCATTATGCGCGGCCCGGCGCGAGCCGCCGACCGCTATGACATGCCAGCCGGGTCGAAGGCGGGTCAGCACAACATGGATGACCACGGCAAGGAAGGCCGCTGTCAGGAAACTGACTGAAAGGCCGAATACGTTGCCAAAGGCAAGGTAGTCCCAGACCTTGGAATTGATCGGGGCCGCGCCGATTTCGCGTGAATAACTCAGCAGCAGGCTGTCCACGATCGCACGGACCACGATCAGCGTGACAAGCGTGGTCAGAAACGCGCGCAGGCGCAGGTAGCCGATAAGGATGCCGTTCACCAGGCCAACAAGCGCGCCCGCAAGCACCGTCAGCGGCACCGCGAGCCACAACGGCAAGCCTGCCCAGCCCGCCAGAACAATGACCAGCAGATTGGCCAGCGCAAAGACCGACCCGACACTCAGGTCAATGCCGCCCGCCATCACGACGATGGTCAGGCCAAGGCCCATCAGCAGGTATTCCCCGAC
>JANLQT010000399.1:0-4021 GCA_031368035.1 Rhodobacterales bacterium
CGCCGCGTGAGGCCACCGCCGCCCGCGTGCCGCCTGAACTAATTTCCGCACCCCCCGTAACGTCGCCGCCCCTCGGCGCGAACTGCCTTTTGCAAGCCGATGACGGCCTGCGGACCGGCGGCCTGACAGGGCCGTCCCAACTCAAAAGGTAGTCCCACCATGTCCAAACCCATGTCCAAGGCCCTGTTCGCCTCTGCGCTTCTCACCGCTTTCGGCGGCCTGTCCGTTGCCCAGGCCGAAACCACGAAGATGACCGAAGAGCAGATGATGAAGGCGCAAGAGATGACCAAGGCCAATCTCGCCACCGGCAAGTTCGAGCAATGCTTCGGCGTGGCGATGAAGGGCCAGAACGACTGCTTCGCGGGGGCCGGCACCTCCTGCGCGGGCACCTCGACCGAAGACTATGCCACCAACGCCTTCAAGCTGGTTCCGACCGGCACCTGCGAAGGCATGGTGACGCCCAAGGGCCATGGCTCGCTGACCGCGATGTAAGCGCAGCGGGGCGGCCGCGCGGCCGCCCCTTCCCATCGCCAAAGGCAAAGCACCATGGACGGCAGTTTCTCCCCCCATTCCCATCCCCAGACGCTTCCCGCGCGCTCCGGCGTCGGCCTGAAGGCGCAGCACTGCGCCCAGATCATCGCGACCCGCCCCGACATCGGCTTTTTCGAGGTCCATGCCGAAAACTACATGGGCGCCGGTGGCCCGCCGCACCGCTATCTGACCGCCATCCGCGAGACCTATCCGCTTTCCCTGCACGGCGTCGGCCTGTCCATCGGCGCGGACCGCCCGTTGGACCAGGGGCACCTCGCCCGGCTCAAGGCCCTGATCGCCCGCTATCAGCCCGGCCGCTTTTCCGAACATCTGGCCTGGTCCACGCATGACGCCGGCTTTCTGAACGACCTTCTGCCCGTGCCCTATACCGACGAAACCCTGACCCGCGTCGCGGCCCATGTCAGCGAAGTGCAGGATGCCCTCGGTTGCCAGATGCTGCTGGAAAATCCCACCACCTACCTCGCCTTTGCCGAAAGCACCTGGGACGAGGCCGCGTTCATCGCCGAGATCGCCAGCCGCACCGGCTGCGCCCTGCTGCTGGATGTGAACAACGTCCATATCTCGGCCACCAATCAGGGCTATGACCCCTTGGCCTACATCGCCCGTTTCCCCTTGGCGCAGGTGCGCGAGGTGCATCTGGCCGGTTTCACCCCGCAAACGGACGAGGCAGGCCGCCCCCTGTTGATCGACACCCATGACCGTCCGGTGGATGCCGATGTCTGGGACCTGTACGCCGATGTGATCGCCCGCACCGGCCCGCTGCCGACGCTGATCGAATGGGACGCCGATGTGCCGTCCTGGGACGAGCTTCACGCCGAAGCGCAGCGGGCAGAGCATCTGATGGCGCAGGTGTCCCATGCGCCCCGCTGAGCCCGGACTGGCTGATCGCCAACACGCCTTCGGCGCGGCGCTTCTGGACAACCGCCTGCCCCCGCCGCCGGGGCTGGTCGGGCCGGACGGGCTGCCCTCGGCCCGGCGATTCTCGGTCTATCGCAACAACGTCATGGCCGGGCTGATCGACGCTTTGTCGGACGCCTTCCCGGTGCTGCGCCGGCTGGTGGGGGAGACCTTCTTTCGCGCCATGGCCGGGGTCTATGCAAGGGCCGAGCCGCCCGCCAGCCCGATACTGCTGGCCTATGGCGCCGGTTTTCCCGATTTCGTCGCGCTGTTTCCGCCGCTGGCGGAAATGCCCTGGCTGGCTGATGTCGCCCGGCTGGAGCGCGCCTGGACCGAGGCCTATCACGAAGCCGAGGCCACGTCCGCCGATGTCGCGCCCCTGCTGGCCTTGCCGCCCGCGACTTTGGGGGGGTTGCGCTTCACGCTGCACCCCGCGCTGCGCCTTGTCCGCTCGGCCCATCCGGTGCTGACGATCTGGCAGATGAACCAGCCCGGGGCGGACCCCTCGCCCCTGCCGATGGACCAGCCCCAGGACGTGCTGATCCTGCGTCCGGTCGCACGGGTGCAGGCGCTGCTGCTGGACCCCGGCGTCGCGGCGTTCCTGTTGCGGGTTCAGGCTGGCGAGACGCTGTCGAACGCCGCCACCGCCGGTTTTCTTGCCACCCCGCGCTTTGATTTCGCCAAGGCCCTGTCGGCCCTGCTTCTGTCCGGGGCGCTGACCGGCTGGCGCCTTCCCTGACCTTCTGATGCGGAGTTTCCCATGACCATGCTGCAAACCACAGCCGGGGCAGGCCCCGTGCCTCTGTTCCGCCGGGGACTGGCCTTGCTTGCCGCCGCGGCCCTGCCGCTCGCCCAGCCGGTGCTGCGCCTTGCGCTGGCCCTGCCGTTCTGGCGATCGGGCCTGACGCGCTGGGACGGATGGTTCCAGTTGAAACCCACGACGAGCTACCTGTTCGAAGAGCAGTTCCGGCTGCACATTCTGGGCGGGGCGTATCCGATCCCGATGCCGGACCAGGTCGCTTTTCTGACCGCCTGCGCCGAGATCGGCCTGCCGGTGCTGCTGGTGCTTGGCCTTGGCACGCGTCTGGCCGCGCTGGGCCTTCTGGCGATGACGGCGGTGATCCAGCTGGTGGTGCCGGACGCCTGGGCGAATTTCCACCTGTACTGGGCAGCCATCGCACTGGCGGTGATCGCCGTCGGCCCGGGCGCTGTGTCGCTGGACCGGCTGATCTTGCGCGGGTTGCAAAAGTGAAGCAGCGGAGGCTTCGCCAAGTCTTTTTGTGAAGAAGAAGCCGGGGGGTTTCACACCCCCCGGACCCCCCGTGGGGTATTTGGAGAAGATGATTGGGGCGAAGGCTTGGGCGGGGTCAGCCGATCCGAAGCCGGGTTTCGGCATCGAACAGATGCGCGCGCCCCGGTTTGGGGCGCAGGCCGATCACATCGCCGCGCGTGATGTCGGCGCGACCCGAAAACAGCGCGTGGATCGTCAGATCCCCCGCCTTGCCGCCGATCTGCATCGCCGTGCCGGTGCTTTCCACCACGCTTGCCGTGACATCGAGCGCGCCTGCCGTGCCCGGCGGCACCAGGTCCAGATGTTCGGGCCTGATGCCGTACAGCACGGCGCCCGTCGCCGGCCGGTCCAGCGCCAGGGTGATCCCGCCCGCCAGCTGCACCTGTGCCCCGACCGCTTGCCCCGGCACCAGGTTCATGGCCGGAGAGCCGATGAACCCCGCCACAAAGGCGTTGTCCGGCCGGTCGTACAGGTCCAGGGGCTTGCCCGCCTGCTCCAGCCGCCCGGCCCGCATCACCACGATCCGGTCGGCCATGGTCATCGCCTCGATCTGGTCATGCGTGACGAAGATCGAGGTGGAGCCGAGCCGTTCATGCAAAGACCGGATTTCCGCCCGCATCTGCACCCGCAAGGCGGCGTCAAGGTTCGACAACGGCTCGTCGAACAGGAACACCGCCGGTTTGCGCACGATGGCGCGTCCCATCGCGACCCTTTGCCGCTGGCCGCCCGACAACTGCCTGGGCGAGCGGTCCATATAGGGCGTCAGCCCCAGAATCTCGGCGGCGGAAGTCACCGCGCTGTCGATCTCGGCCCGCGGCGTGCCCCGAAGCCGCAGTGAAAACCCCATGTTTTCCCGCACCGACATATGCGGGTACAAAGCGTAGTTCTGGAACACCATCGCAATGTCGCGCGCTTTGGGTTCCACCTCGTTCACCACCCGCCCGGCGATGGCGACGGTGCCGCCGGTGATGTCTTCCAGCCCCGCGATCATCCGCAGCAGCGTGGATTTCCCGCAGCCCGACGGGCCGACCAGCGCCACGAATTCCCCATCCGCGACGTCAAAACTGACGCCGTGCATCACTTGCGTGGTGCCATAGGACTTGGTCAGGTCGCGGATGGAAACTTCGGCCATGGCGGCGCCCTTTCAGTTCAGCACGACCACCTTGGTCAGGTTGCGCGGGTGTTCGGTGTCGATGCCCTTCATCAGCGCCAGATGCTCGCCCAGGATTTGCAACGCCGGCAGCGCCGCCAGCCCCGCCGCTGGCCCAGTCACTGGCCCAG
>JANLQT010000405.1:0-7738 GCA_031368035.1 Rhodobacterales bacterium
CCACGAATGTCGCCGATGGCCTCGACCCCCGCCAAACCGCTGGCGAGCCAGTCCTTCAGCTTCGGCCCGTTCGCCGCCACCCGTTCCACCAGCCGCTCGCGCGCGACGATGCGCTGCACGGCGACGCCCGCCGCACAGGCCGCGGTATGGCCGGTGAACGTGTGCCCGGTGCCAAAGGCGCCATGCGCCGCATGGATCGCATCCGACGCCGCCTTGGTGCAGATCGCGGCCCCCAGCGGCATGTATCCGGCCGCCAGGCCCTTGGCGATCGACATGATATCGGGCTCGACCCCGTCATGCGCCAGCGCCCGCCAGGTGCCGCAGCGCCCTGCGCCACACATCACCTCGTCCGCGATCATCAGCACGCCATACTTGGTGCAAATCTCGCGCACCGCCTGGGCATAGCCATCCGGAGCCGGCACACATCCGCCCGCAGCCCCAACCACCGGTTCAAAGATGAAGGCGCAGATCGTCTCTGGCCCGGCGCGCAGGATCGCCGCTTCCAGTTCCGCCGCGCAGGCCGCGCCCGTCGTGTCCGCGCTTGCGCCGTCCACCGGGCGATAGACATTGGCGGGCGACAGCTTGATCGAAGGAATGAAGGCGCCCTCGTAATCCTTGGTCCGCTCGGCAAAGCCCGACACACCCATCGCGCCCAGCGTATTGCCGTGCCACGACCGTTCCCGCGAGATGAACTTGCGCCGCGTCGCTTGACCGATCGCGGTCTGATACTGCAACGCGATCTTCAGGCAGCTTTCCACCGCTTCCGACCCGCCGGTGACGAACACCATGTCCGACAGCGTGCCGCCGCACAGCTGCCGGATGATCTGCGTCATGTCCTCCAGCGCGTCCGAGGTGAAGTTGTAGCGATAGCCATGCGCGATGTTGCCCATCTGGGCCATGACGGCGGCGTTCACTTCTTCATTGGCATGGCCGATGCAATAGACCGCGGGCCCGCCCGATCCGTCGATGTACTGCTTGCCGGACATGTCCCAGACATAGCTGCCCTTGGCTTTGGCGACCTTCGGCAGATGCGGCGAGCTTTTCAGGGAAACGGGCAGGACGGTCGGTGCAGTCATGGGCGGGACAAAGGCTCCGTTGGATGGTGTATAATGCCCGCGAAGTGTTAACGGGCAAGATGATTCCTGTGCGCGGCGGAACTTCGCTGATGTTCGTTTGCGGCAGGGGTCAGCCCCGCGCCACCCAAACTGCCGAGGCCACCAGCCAGGCCGTCAGCGCGATGTAGCCGGTCATCGCCATCAAACCAAGGGCTTTTCCGTCCAACTGCAACGCCATCGCCAGCCCTTCAAACGCGCCCAGCCCGATCAGTACCGCGATCCCCAGCCCCAGAACGGCCGTTTTGCGCGCGCCTTCGCGCCCTTGCATCAGACTGATCACTGTGACGTGAGCCGCCGTCAGCAGCATCCCCAGATGCTCGCCCACCGCAACACCGGCATAGGCGTGCAGCAGCATGAACCCCTGCGCATCGCCGCTTTGCGCCAGACCCGGCACCACCATGACCCAGCGCAGAAGGCCCATCGCCTGCGTCAGCCCCGCCAGCGCGCCAAGAATTGCCGCGGAAATCGCAAGGGCAGGGGCAGTGCGCAGCCGGTCCTTCGCAAGGGCATGCGCCAGACCCACCGGAATGAACGCCAGTGCCGCCAGCGCAAAGCCATACCAGGCCAGAACCAGCACCGGCCCGCCCGCCGTGAACGCCTGCAAGATCTCGGCCGGCGGTTTGCGCAGGATGTTCGGATAATCGAAGGCTGCGCCCAGATAGGCAAAGGGCAGGTTGAACGCCAAGGCGAGGCCCACCAGCGCTGCGGCAGTGCCAGTCAGGGTGAAGCGGGGCGAGGAGAGCGAGAGGGTCATTTTGAAGGTCCTTTCACGAGGAAGTTTCAGGGGGTTGAGGTTGTCACTGATCGGTGACATATCTGAGTCGGGACCCGCAATCATTCGAAAAGTCACCATTCGGTGATAAAGGATTCACAATGGCAACCATGACCCGCAACAAGGACGAAACCCGCCAGCGCATCCTGGATGCAGCGCTGGCTTTGGCCGGCACCGAGGGCTTTGCCGCGCTGGGCATCAACGCCGTGGCCCGCGCGGCCGGGGCCGACAAGCAACTGATCTACCGCTATTTCGGTGGGCTGGAAGGCCTGCTTGCGGCTTTGGGCGCCGATGTGGCGCAGCGTATGGCGGCGGCGCTTGCCCCCGCGCTGGACCCAAAGCCCAAGACTTACGCCGCCCTCGCCGAGGCGCTTGCGCAGGCGCTTTACGACCAGAAGCGCGCCGATCCCATGTAACGCCAACTGCGCCTGATGGAGGCAAGCGCCCCCAGTCCCGCCACCGACGCCTTCCGCGCCGCAAGGGGTCAGGCGCTGGGTGCCTGGGTCATCGCCGCGCGGCAGGGCCTTGCCCCGCCCGAAGGCATCGACATTCCCGCGCTCAACGCCCTGATCATCGCCGCGGTCGAGGGGGCCGCCATCCTTGGCCCGGTGGGAATGGAGACAGGCACGGACGCCGCCCGCGCCCGCCTGCTGCCCGAACTGCGCCGGGTCATCGTGGCGGCCTATGGCGGGGCAGGGGGCCGCTGAACACCCCACAGCGCCCCCGCCCCGCGCTACGATTTTCCTCCGAAAAATCCGCGCCCCGCGCCCGAGGCTTGTGGAAATCATGGTAAACGGATTCTGAACAAAATTCACAAAACGATTTGAAAGCAATAGATTAGCACAGATCTCACGCGTGAAATCTCCAAAATTTCACACCAAAGAGAACCCGCGCGTGACCGGATCATATTGCTGCATCGCACCGCCAGGCGTTCGTCTCCAGCCGGTCGTAGATGCAGGAAAGGTCCACGCTTGCAAGGCCGACCACCACGCCCCGCTTCCCCACCGCCGGGTGGCCCGTCAGACGATGTCGGGCCGGATCACCTGCACATCCGCGATGTTGACCAGCCCGATATGGCTGGCCACCACGGCGAAAGCCGCCTCCAGCGCGCTGTCCAAGGCTTCAGGCCGGATCAGGCAGACCACGGCCACCATTCCGGTGCGCCCCGGCTGACCATCCCGGCTCCACGCGCCGGATTTTCCCTCCCCGCCCTGTACCGGCAGAACGGTAAAGCCACGGGCCCCGGCACGCATCAGCGTTTCGGTAAGCCGCTCTTGCATCGGCGCTTCGATCAGGATCTCCAGCCGCTTGGCGATATGGGTCTGCATCTCAGGCTCCGTGGATCTGCAGGGCGATGGCCAGATAGGCCGGAATGCCGAGGACAAGGTTGAAGGGGAACGTGACACCAAGCGACAAGGTCAGCGCCAACGCGGGGTCCGCCTTGGGCAGCGCCATCCGCATTGCGGCTGGCACAGCGATATAGCTGGCCGAGGCCGCCAGCGTCATCATCAACACCGTCCCGCCGGTGCCGATCCCCAAAACCAGACTCAGGGCCAGTCCCAGCGCCGCCCCGATCGGCGGCATGATCAGGCCGAAGGCCAGTGTGCCGGCCGTCAGCCGCGTCTGGCTGCCGCGCAGGCCACGTCCGGCGACCAGGCCCATGTCCAGCAGGAACAGGCACAGCACGCCCTGCCAGGGGCCGACGATGAACGCCTCGATCTTCTTCATGCCGTCGGCCCCGGTGATCAGGCCGATGGCAAAAGCCCCGATCAGCAGCACGATCGAGCCGTTCAGCAAAATGTCATGCCAAAGCCGGGAATCCATCCGGGGCCCGTTTCCCGACCGCGCCGCCAGCCACAGCGCCGAGATGATGGCAGGCGCCTCCATCGCGGCGGCCACTGCCACCATATACCCTTCGGACTCGATCCCCTTGATCTGCAGCGCCGCCGTCGCCGTGGCAAAGGTCACCACCGAGATCGACCCGTAATGGGCCGCAATGGCAGCCCGCTCCAGCGCCGGCAGCGGCGTCAGCGCCCGCAGCAGACCAAAGGCAAGGAAGGGCAGCAAGAAGGACAAGGCGATCCCGCCCAGAAGTGCCGCCACCAGTCCCGCATCCACGCCGGTCTTGGCCACCGCCACGCCGCCCTTGAAACCGATGGCAAACAGCAGATACAGCGCCATCGCCTTGGCCGCGGCCTCAGGCACCGACAGATCGGACCTCGCGAGTGCCGCCAGCAATCCCAGCGCAAAGCTCAGGATCATCGGTGTCAACAGGTTCTGACTGGCAAGGCCCATCAAGTCGGTCATGGTTCTGTCTCCTGTCCTTACGATATGCCCCGGACGCAAGCGCAACGCGAGCCCTCGGCGGAACATTACGCCGGATCACTCGTTTTGGATCACACCGCAACAAACCGGCGCGGGCCCGGCTCATACTGCTCCAGCCCGCCCTCGCCGGTGTTGCTCCACAGCCCGTGCACCGTCAGGCGTTCATCCGCCACCCGGTCACGCACAAAGGGAAAGGTCATCAGGTTTTCCAGCGACACCACCACCGCCTGCTTTTCCAACGCCTGCAGGATCACATCCTTCGGCTCATCCTGCACCCGCTCGAACCCCGGGCGCAGGATGTCCATCCAGCGGCCGACGAAACTGGTCTTTTCCTCCAACTCGGGCGCCAGCCCGCAGCACATGTCATGGCAGCTCTTGACCCCGCCGCAACTGGAATGGCCCATGACCACGATATGCGCGACCCCCAGCGAGGTGACGGCATATTCCACCGCCGCCGAAGTCCCGTGGCGTTCGCCGTCCGGGTTATAGGGCGGCACAAGGCCCGCGATGTTGCGATGGATGAAGAACTCCCCCTCATCCGCCCCGAAGATCGAGGTGACATGGACCCGGCTGTCGCAGCAGGAAATCACCATGGCGCGCGGATGCTGGCCGCTTTCGGCCAGACGGCGATACCAGGCCTTGTTCTGCAGATAGGCCGTGGCGCGCCAGCCGTGATAGCGACTGACCAGATAGGACGGCAACGGGCTGGCAAGGTCCATGGGCGTCTCCTCTCAAGCAAATCAGGAAAAAGGGGACTCCTGCTGCCCCGCCCGATTTGTGCAAGCCAATCCGGCAATTCCTTCAGCTTTAGTTTGCATTCGCGGCAAGTTCGAGGGGGATCGTGCTGCGCCAGCAACCATTTCCTAATGCGACGGCCCGATCCTGACCCCGGGTGAGATGTGGAGTGGGAAGATGCCTTTGGGTAACGTGGTGGCGCTGCACCCGAATGATCGGGTGCGGCAGGATGCTGAACCGATTGCGTCCTTGTATCGCAATCTTGGCACCGCTTCGGCGGAACAGGTGGTGACGCGGGCGCTGGGAGAGCTGGCTTTGGCGATGTCCGGCATGGCAGCGCAAGTGCGGTTGCATGATCTGCGCGACCTGTCGCGCCAGCTTCGGCGCCTGCAAAGGATGAGCGAGAACCTTGGCATGACCAGCCTTGGCACCGTCGCCGGCGATGTGCGCGACTGTCTGGAGCGCGCCGAACCCACCGCCTTCGCGGCGGTCTGGGCGCGGCTGATCCGCGTGGCCGAACGGTCGCTGTCCAGCGAAGGCACCCGTAGGATGGGTGACGCGCCCATCATGTGACCGGCGTTTCCGAAATGATGGGTGCAACACCCATCCTACCCGATCGCCACCGCCTTCACGCGCTCATCAATAAACGGCAGATATTGCGCGAAATTCGCCGCAAACATATCCGCCAGTTTCCGCGCTTGCCGGTCATAGGCGACCGGATCAACCCAGGTTGACCGCGGATCCAGCAGCCCGCGCCCCACGCCCGGCACCGACCTCGGCACGTCAAAACCGAAATTCGCATCCCGGCGGAACTCGCCCTTGGCCAACGAGCCATCCAGCGCCGCTGCCAGCAGCGCCCGCGTCGCCTTGATCGGCATCCGCTTGCCCACTCCGTAAGCCCCGCCGGTCCAGCCGGTATTCACCAGCCAGCAGCTTGCCCCGTGCTTGGCGATCTTGGCCTGCAACAGCTTGCCGTACACCTCGGGCCGACGCGGCATGAAGGGTGCGCCGAAACAGGTGGAGAAGGTCGGCGTCGGCTCGGTCACGCCCCGTTCGGTTCCGGCGACTTTCGACGTGAAGCCCGACAGAAAGTGGTACATCGCCTGCTCCGGGCTCAGCCGCGCAATCGGCGGCAGCACCCCGAAAGCGTCACAGGTCAGCATCACCACATGGCGCGGATGCCCACCGAGCCCGGTAAGCGAAGCATTCGAGATCGCGTCCAGCGGATAGGCGCAGCGGGTGTTCTCGGTCAGCGAGGTATCCGCGAAGTCCAGCACCAGGGTTTCGGGATCATAGACCATGTTCTCGACCACAGTGGCGAAGCGGTGGGTCGTGGCGTAGATTTCCGGTTCATGCTCGGCCGACAGGTTGATGGTCTTGGCATAGCAGCCGCCTTCAAAGTTGAAGGTGCCACGGTCCGACCAGCCATGCTCATCATCGCCGATCAGGATGCGGTCGGGGTCGGCGGACAACGTGGTCTTGCCTGTGCCCGACAGGCCGAAGAACACCGCCGTATCGACCGGATTGCCGATGGCATGATTGGCGCTGCAATGCATCGCCATCACGACCTTTTCCGGCAACAGGTAATTCAGCAGCGTGAACACCGCTTTCTTGTTTTCCCCCGCATAGGCCGTATTCGCGATCAGGATCAGCTTCTTGTCAAAGTTCAGCGCGATCACCGTCTCGGTCCGGCAGCCATGCCGGGCCGGGTTCGCCTTGAAGCTCGGGCAGTTGATCACGGTCCATTCGGGCACAAAGACGTCCAGCTCGTCCCGCTCGGGCCGGCGCAGCAGGTGCCGGATGAACAGCCCATGCCAGGCCAGTTCCGTCACCATCCGCACGTCGACGCGGTGCATCGGATCGGCCCCCGCGTACAGGTCCTGCACGAAATAATCGCGCCCCTTCATATGCGCCAACATGTCGGCCTGCAGGTGCCCGAACGCCTCGGGAGTCATGGCGGCATTGTTCTCCCACCAGATCGTCTGCTCCGTCAGGGGCGATCGCACCACGAACTTGTCCTTGGGCGACCGCCCGGTATAGCCGCCGGTCGAGCACAGGAACGCGCCTCCCAAACCCAGTTGTCCTTCGCCCCGCGTCACCGCGGCCTGCACCAGCGCCGGTTCGATCTCGTTGTAATAAACTGCGCCCAGTCCGCTGATGCCTTGCGTTTCCAGGGTCTGGGCAGGGTTCACGCGTCCAAGGGTGATCATCAGGCAGCTCCCAACACGCCGCGGCAGCGGCGTTCGACTAAGGTGAAAGGATAACCCCGGCCAGGGCCAACGGGCCGGGATACCTTGGCTATAACATGCAGATTTCAAAGGGGAATAGACGATTTTTCGCTGTTAGCGCCACCAATGCCGAGTTAGCGCAACCAAATGCACGCACAGGAAATATCGGTGCTAGACTGCGGCATATTAGCCATTCTTTCGCAATTTTGGCTCCCAATGATTCGCGAAGGACAGGCGATTCGCACTTAATGGTTGATTCCCAAGGCCTTCGGGTCGAATGTGTGTGAAAAAGCAAACAAACCGAGCAAAGACAGGAACTCTGACATGGCCAGGATCGCCCTTGTGGACGACGACAGGAATATCCTGACGTCTGTCTCGATGACCCTAGAGGCAGAGGGTTTTGAAGTCGAAACCTACAATGACGGCCAGTCCGCGCTGGACGCTTTCACCCGGCGCCTGCCCGACATGGCGGTCCTCGACATCAAGATGCCCCGGATGGACGGCATGGACCTTTTGCAGCGCTTGCGGCAGAAAACCACCATGCCGGTGATCTTCCTGACCTC
>JANLQT010000421.1:0-3749 GCA_031368035.1 Rhodobacterales bacterium
GGCCGCGTCGTCCTGAAAATGGAAGACCTGAAGAAATATTACAGCATCTCGGGCGGCGCCTTTGGCGGCGGCCTGAAGAAGGTGGTGAAAGCCAACGAAACCCTCAGTTTCGAAGCGCATGAGGGCGAAACGCTGGCCATCGTCGGCGAATCCGGCTGCGGCAAATCCACCTTCGCCAAGGTGCTGATGGGGCTGGAAACCGCGACCTCGGGCCAGATCATGCTGTTTGATGAAAACGTGCAGTCCACACCGATCCAGCAACGCTCGCACGACACCGTCGCCCAGGTGCAGATGGTGTTTCAGAACCCGTTTGACACGCTGAACCCGTCGATGACTGTCGGCCGCCAGATCATCCGCGCCTTGGAAATCTTCCGCCGGGGCAAATCGGATGCCGAGCGCAGCGCCCGGATGCTGGAATTGCTCGACCTGGTGAAACTTCCCCGCGCCTTTGCCGAACGTATGCCGCGCCAGCTGTCCGGCGGGCAAAAGCAGCGCGTCGGCATCGCCCGCGCCTTTGCCGGCGGCGCGAAAATCGTGGTCGCGGATGAACCGGTCTCGGCCCTCGACGTCTCGGTGCAGGCGGCGGTCACCGACCTCTTGATGGACATCCAACGCGAGAACAAGACGACGCTGCTGTTCATCAGTCATGACCTGTCCATCGTCCGCTATCTCGCGGACCGCGTGCTTGTCATGTATCTCGGCCATGTGGTCGAAACCGGCAGCACCGATCAGGTGTTCCAGCCGCCCTATCACCCCTATACCGAGGCGCTGCTGTCCGCCGTTCCGGTCGCCGACACCCGCGTGAAGAAAAAGCGCATCATCCTGCAGGGCGATATCCCCTCGGCGGTGAATCCGCCCCCCGGCTGCCCGTTCCAGACCCGCTGCCGCTGGAAGGTACAGGTCTCGCCCGCGGGCCTTTGTGACCGCGAGATGCCCCCGGTGCAGGATCTGGGCGGCGGCCACCAGATCAAGTGCCACCTGTCCGCCGAGGTCTTGAAGCAGATGGAACCGGTGATCCAGATCGCGGCGGAATGAGCCCCGGCACCTTGCGCATCCTGACCCCCGCGCCGGGGATTCTGGCCTTCTATGACGGCCGCGTGCCGGGCCACCGCTTCCTGCCCGGACCGAACTGGGTGGACGACGGCGCCATCGAGCTTGGCATCGCGTCTTATGCGATCCTGGGCGGCACCCATGCGCTGATCTATGACACCCAAGTGTCGGTTGCCCACGCAAAAGCGGTCCGCAGCCATTTGGAATCACTGGGTATCCTGCGATTCACCGTGGTCCTGTCGCATTGGCACCTCGACCATGTCGCGGGCACCGAAGTCTTTGCCGATTGCCCGGTGATTGCCAATGCCAGAACCCTCGCCCATCTGACCGAACACCGTGCCGGCATCGAGGACGGCACGTTCCACGGCATCCCCGCGATCGCCCCGCTGATCCTGCCGACCGAGGTGTTTTCCGGCCAAATCTCCCTGACGATCGGCACTCGCAACGTGGTGCTGATCGAGGCGGAAATCCACTCTGATGACGCGACGGTCCTGTGGCTGCCGGACGAGCGCCTGCTGTTCGCCGGCGATACGCTGGAGGACCCGGTGACCTATGTCGGCATGCCGGAACGGTTGGCCGCGCATCTTGCGGACCTGGCGCGCCTTGCCGCGCTGCACCCGGCACGCATCCTGCCCAATCACGGCGCGGCCGAGGTCATCGCGGCTGGCGGCTATGGCCCCGGCATGATCGCAGCGGCAGAGGCCTATGCCCGGCACCTGATCGGGTGCCGCACGGACCAGTCCGCCCGCGCCCTGCCGCCGCAGCAGATTCTGGCGCCCTGGATCGCGTCAGGCGAAGTGCTTTGGTTTGCGCCCTACACCCGGGTCCACGCGCAAAATCTGGCGCGGGTTCTTGAAGCCTGACCGCTGAGACAGCGGAGTGTTTGAAAACTCCGCATCGGAGTCTTTGAAGAGAGTTCGTCGAAACACCGGCTTTTGGGGCTTTGGGATGAGGGCGGGAGCCTTGGGGTCGGGAGTGTTGGAGCGCTGGCTGGACGGCTCGCGGTCTTGACCCGCGGCACGGACCTTGCGTGCAGGGGCAGGATGGCTTGGCCGCAGCGCCTTTGACTCCGGCCCGCCCGGGTCAGGTTCCAGCTTGCAGCGACCAGCGCCCACCGGACTCGGTTGCGCGAACGCCCCTTCCCAGCCCCACACCGCCCGCATCCGGCCCAGAAGCAGCGCCCGGAACAGCATCAGCGCCGGATAGCCCGGCCGCCCGGTGGCCGCCTTCCCCTCGCCCCGCAGCAACAGCGCTTCGGTTGCGCCCAGTCCACAAGGCTCTGGAGCCCATCCATGGCCTTCATGGCGGGGTGATCCCGCAGCTTGGCCGGGGTGAACAGGACGGGTTGGGTTTGAAACAATTTGCGCAGGCCAGACCGTACCAGACCCGCGAACCTCAGGGACTCCGCAGAGTTTCGACGCGCTCACTTTGAAGGTTCGGGTTCGGAATTTTTGAAAATTCCGCTTCCCCGACGTCGGCAATTGCAGCCGTCTTTGCCACGCAACGCCGCCCAGAGATGGGCAAGGCGCGCCCCGCCTCAGGCCTCGACGATCCGCCATTCCGTGGTGATCTCTGCCGTATGCCGAAACATCGCCGAGGCCGAACAATACTTCTCCTCGCTCAACGTCACCGCCCGCTCGACGACCGCCGGTTTCAACCCCTTGCCGGTCAGGGTGTAGACCATCTTCACGGCGGTAAAGACCTTCGGATCCTCCCCCGCCCGCTCCGCCTCCAGCGACACCTCGCAGCCCGTGACCTTCTCCCGGGCCTTCTCCAGAATCATCACCACATCAAACGCCGTGCATCCCCCCAGCCCCAGCAGCAGCATCTCCATTGGCCGCACGCCAATGTTGCGCCCCCCCGCCTCTGGCGCGCCGTCCATCACCACGGCATGTCCCGAACCGCTTTCGCCCAGAAACGCCCGCCCATTGATCCAGGTGATCTTCGCCGTCATCGCCATGCTCATCTCCCAAGCTTTGCGCACTCCTGCCAAAGCCCAAGCGATAAGTCAAAGACTGCGGCCCTTGCGGCCCCCCGGGCCACAGCCTAGATTATACCTCTGAACCCGGAGACGCCCATGGCCATGGAAGCCCAAGATATCGAAGCCCTGATCCGCGCCGCCTTCCCGCAGGCGGTGATCAAGGTGATCGACACGGCGGGCGACGGCAACCATTGGGCGGCCGAGGTGGTGGATGCGAGTTTTCGGGGCATGAACCGGGTGCAGCAACAGCGCGCGGTCTATGCCAGCCTGAAAGGCAAGATGGACGGGCCCAACGGGGCCCTGCACGCGCTGGCACTGACCACGCGCGCGCCCGATTGAAAGGATCAAGACCATGACCGCGCTGGACCAGATCAAGGACACCGTCGAGAAGAACGACGTGGTGCTTTACATGAAGGGCACCAAGATGATGCCGCAATGCGGGTTTTCCTCCCGCGTGGCGGGCATCCTGAACTACATGGGGGTAGAGTTCACCGATGTGAACGTGCTCGCCGACCCGGAAATCCGCCAGGGCATCAAGGACTTTTCCGACTGGCCGACGGTGCCGCAGCTGTTCGTAAAGGGTGAATTCGTCGGCGGCTGCGATATCATCACAGAGATGACCATGTCGGGCGAGCTGGACACCTTGTTCGCGGCCAAGGGCGTGACTTTCGATCAGGACGCCGCGAACAAGATCCGCGAATCCAACGCCTGACGTTGC
>JANLQT010000427.1:0-6559 GCA_031368035.1 Rhodobacterales bacterium
CCCAAAAAATGGAAAATTCACGGAAATTTGTTACTGCCCCCCCCCCCCCCCCCGGCAAGAACAATTTTCCAGATGGCTACAGATTTCCATAATTTTGCCTGAATCCCGGGCGCTGCCCGCCGGACTGTTTCTGCGCCGTAAACAAGGTGCGTGAAATCACGCACCCTACCCGGAACAGGAAACGATCTGCGGTGGGGTGCCTGCTCGCACGCACCGCTCGGCAGGGGAATCGATCACCCCCAACGCCCCTCGAAATCCTCCGGCACCAGCACATGGTCCAGCCCGATGTCCCGCGCGTTCTTCACCCCGCACAGCGCCATCGAGATATCCAGTTCCGCCTTCAAAACCTCCAGCGCCTTGGCAACCCCCGCCTGACCCATGGCGCCCAGACCATAGATGAAACTCCGCCCGATCATCGTGCCCCTGGCCCCCAGAGCCAATGCCTTCAGGATGTCCTGCCCGGTGCGGATGCCTCCGTCCATCCAGACCTCGGTCTTGTCCCCGACCGCCCGGACGATCGAAGGCAGCACCCGGATCGTGGACAAAGCCCCGTCCAACTGCCGCCCGCCGTGGTTCGACACCACCAGCGCATCGGCCCCCACGTCCAGCGCCATGCGCGCATCGTCGGGATCCAAAACGCCCTTCAGCACCAGTTTGCCGCCCCATTGGTCGCGGATGCGGCGGACCTTGAGCCAGTCCAGCTTTGGGTCGAAATTCTGATTGGCCCAATGCGACAACTCGGCCAGATTGCCGACGCCCTTCACATGGCCAACGATGTTGCGAAAGGTGCGGCGCGGGGTGCCCAGCATTTCCAGCGACCATTGCGGGTGCTGGGCCATGTTGATCATGTTGGGCAAGGTCAGCCTCGGCGGCGTTGACAGGCCATTCTTCAGGTCCTTGTGCCGCTGGCCCAGCACCTGCAAATCCAGCGTGATCACCAACGCCGAGCATCTGGCCTTGCGCGCCCGCTCGATCACGGCATCGACAAAATCCTCGTCCCGCATCACATAAAGCTGGAACCAGAACGGATCGGGCGAGGCCGCCGCGACATCCTCGATCGAACAGACCGACATGGTGGACAAGGTGAACGGCACCCCGAACGCCGCCGCCGCCCGGGCGGCCTTGATCTCGCCGTCCGCCCGCTGCATCCCGCAGGACCCGACCGGGGCCAGCGCCACTGGCAGAGAGACCTTGTGGCCGATCATCACCGTATCCGTGGTCCGGTCTGACAGATCGCGCGCCACGCGTTGACGCAAGCGGATCTGGCCGAAATCAGCGACATTGTCGCGCAGCGTCTGCTCGGTGTAGCTGCCCGCCTCACAATATTCGTAGAACATTTTCGGCGTCTTGCGGCGGTAGATCTGCCGCAGGTCTTCGATGCAGGTGATCACGGGCATGGCCATGCGTCCTTCCGGGGCTCTCGGCCTGTGCTAGCCTGCCCCGCGCTTCGCGGCAACCAAGTGTCAGGGCTGCTCGGCAGCCGGTTTGACAAAGCGGCGGTCCGGCACGATCCAGGTCAGAGCCACCACCGCAATCGGGATCAGCGCCAGCGAGGGCATCACGACGGCCAGCAACAGCGCCAGCAGATAAGACGCCAGCGAGAACTTGCCCTTGGTGTCCGACCCCAGTGCCCGCGCAAAATCGCTGTCGCGCCCATGCTCGGACACCAGCGCCATCACCAGCAGGGTACAGGAAACCCGCACATCAGAAGATCGAACGCATACACCGCAATGGGCATGGTGGCAAAGCCGTGCTCGCCCACAAGACCGGTCGCAAAGGGCATCAGCGACAGCCAGAACAACAGATGCAGATTGGCCCAAAGCACCCAGCCCCCGACATGTTTGACCGAGTGGAACATGTGGTGGTGGTTGTTCCAATAGATGCCGACATTCACAAAAGACAGGACATAGGACAGCAAGACCGGCCAAAGCGGCAACAGGTCCTGCCAATGCTCGCCCTCGGGCACTTTGATTTCCAGCACCATGATGGTGATGATGATGGCAATGACGCCATCGGAAAACGCCTCGATCCGTCCCTTGGTCATGCTGGCTCCTGCGTCACGCCGGGGCGCTGCCCCGGACCCCGGGATACTTTCGGAAGATGATTGGGGCAAAAGCAAGAATTCTCAGATGCTCTCTTCGCGTCAATCATCTTCGCCAAATATCCCACGGGGGTTTGGGGGTGTGAAACCCCCTATCTTCTTCACGAAAAGACTTGGCGAAGCCTCCGCTGCTTCACCGCCGAAATCCGCGAGGCGATCAGGCGCTGTGCGCGCCCAACGCCAGGGTCTTGACGAAGGCCAGCACCTCGGCGGCCGGCTTGCCCATCCCGATCTGGCTGACGATGGCAGACCCCACCACGCAGCCATCCGCGATCGCGGCGATGGACTTGGCGCTGGCGGGGGTCGTGATGCCGAACCCCACGATCACCGGCAGGTCGGTGGACCGTTTGATGCGCGCGACTTCCGGCGCGACATCTGCCGCCTCTGCCGCCGCCGCACCCGTGATACCGGTGATCGAGACATAATAGACGAAACCCGACGTGTTGGTCAGCACTTTCGGCAGCCGTTTGGCATCGGTCGTGGGCGTCGCCAGCCGGATGAAGTTCAGCCCCGCCGCTTGCGCCGGCAGGCACAGTTCGGCATCTTCCTCGGGGGGCAGATCCACGATGATCAGCCCGTCGATCCCCGCCTCTTTCGCCTGGGTCAGGAACAGGTCCACCCCGCGCGAATAGATCGGGTTGTAATAGCCCATCAGCACGATCGGCGTGGTCTGGTTGCCGCGCCTGAACGCCCGCACCATCGCCAGCGTCTTGTCCAGCGTCATCCCGCCGTCCAGCGCCCGTTGACCCGCAAGCTGGATCGTCGGCCCATCCGCCATGGGATCGGTGAAGGGCAGGCCAAGCTCAATCACATCGACCCCTGCCGCTGGCAGGCCATGCATCACGGCATAGGAGGCGTCAACATCGGGATCGCCAGCCATGATGTAGGCCACGAAAGCCTTGCGGCCCTCGTCCTTGAGCCGTGCAAATGTGTCGTCGATCCGGGTCATTGTGGTGCCTGCCTGGCTGGAAACTCCGGCCCGGTTTGCAATGGGACGCGCGGAAAAGCAATGGCCAGGGGGCGTCAGACCGGCAGGTGGCAGACCGCCTCGACATTGTTGCCATCGGGGTCCAGCACGAAGGCGGCATAGTAGTTGGGGCCATAATCCTTGCGCAGTCCCGGCCCGCCATTGTCGCGCCCGCCCGCAGCCATCGCTGCCGTGTAGAAGGCATCGACCTCGGCTCGGCTGCGCGCCGAAAAGGCCACATGCAGCGGCACGTTGGACTCTGCCTCGGTCAGCCAGAACACCGGATGGTCGCGGCCATAGCCGACCACCACCGCGCCGCCGGTATATTCCTTCGGCACTTCCATCTTCACGGAGCCGCCCATCGCCCCGAAGGCCGCGTCATAGAACGCGCGCGCCGCAGCAATCTGCCTGGTCTTGAATCCCATATGGTCAATCATGTCCGTCCTCCCTCAGGCCGCACCCGGCGCGACCGAAATCATCCACCGCGTGCCAAACCGGTCGGTCGGCATCCTGAAGGCGCCGGACCAGAACGTCTCGTCCAGCGGCATCTCGACTGACCCGCCTTCGGACAAGGCGTCAAAGACCCTCCGGGCCGGCGCCACGTCGGGCGCGCCGTGAAGCACCGACGTTCCGCCCATGCCGCCCGTGCCGCCCGTGCCCATGCCCGGCGGAATGTCGCAAGCCATCAGCGGCGCAGCCGGTCCGGCGCTGAACAGGGCATGCATTACCAGCCCGTCCGACCCCGGCGGGCGCTGGTAGGCGGGCATGTCGGAAAACGCCATGATCTGCAGATCAGAGGCGCCGAAGAACGCAGCATAGGCCGTCATCGGCGCACGCGCGCCGCCGAAAAAGCCGGTATAGGGGGAAAAGCGCATGGCACCCTTATTTGTCCCGCCAAGGTCGGGACTGCACAGCAACGGCCGTCAACAAACCTCTTGGCCGAATCTTTGGTTTGATATCAGGATAAACGCCAGACCGCGCTTCGCCTAGGAAAATGCGAGATGGCCGAGATCCGCTTCACCACCCATCTGCTGCGCCACCGCAATGTCCGGGCGCTGCAAGCGGACGGCGGAACAGTGGCCGAGGTCATGGCGGCGGCGCTGGCCGATGATCCGATCCTGCAATCCTATGTGCTGGATGAACAGGGGCGCCTGCGCAAACATGTGCACATCTACCTGGACGGCGCACTGATCGGCGACAGAGTGCGCCTGTCGGACCCGGTTGCGCCGGGGTCCGAGCTTTATGTCATGCAGGCTTTATCGGGAGGATAAGCAATGGCCACGCTTTGGGTTGGCAGCCGCAAGGGGCTGTTCCGCTATGATGAGGTGGCTTCGGGCTGGCAGGTCGCGGGTCCGCCCGCCTTTCTGGCCGCGCCGGTGACCATGTTGCTGGATGACCCCCGCGACGGCGCGCTGTATGTCGCCCTTAGCCACGGTCATTTCGGCTGCAAATTGCACCGCAGCGACGACCGGGGAGCGACCTGGACCGAACTGCCCGCTCCCGCCTTTCCGAAATCTGACGCGCCGGACGCCCCGGCGCTGGAACTGATCTGGGAACTCGTGCCCGGCGGGGCGGACGAGCCAGGCGCGCTGTGGCTTGGCACCATTCCGGGCGGTCTGTTCCGATCGGTGGATCGGGGCGAGACCTGGACGCTGAATGAGGCCCTTTGGACCGCGCCGGGGCGCGAGAAATGGATGGGCGGCGGTTATGACGATCCGGGCATCCACTCCATTCTGGTCGATCCGCGCGACAGCGCCCATGTGGTGCTGGGCGTATCCACGGGCGGGGTCTGGATCACCCAAGATCGGGGCCAAAGCTGGCGGCTGGCCGGGCAGGGTATGCGTGCCGACTATCTGCCGCCAGAGATGAGCAGCGATCCCCTGAGCCAGGACGTGCACCGTCTTGCCTCGTCAACGGCCGACCCCGACCGGATCTGGTGCCAGCATCATTGCTCGATCTTCGTCAGCGATGACGGCGGAGAGACGTTCCGTGAAGCTGAGGGCATGGTGCCGACGAAGTTCGGCTTCGCGGTGGCCGCCCACCCCAAGGACGCTGGCCGCGCCTGGTTCGTGCCGGGGGTGAAGGATGAATGCCGGGTACCGAAGGATGGCAAGCTGGTGGTGTCCACGACGGGCGATGGCGGCCGAAGTTTTCAGACGCTGACCACGGGTCTGCCGCAGGACGGCGCGTGGGATCTGATCTATCGCCACGCTTTGGCGGTGGACGGGACGGGCGAGCGGCTGGCGATGGGATCGACGACGGGGAATGTGTGGACCAGTGGCGATGGCGGGGCAAGCTGGCAGGTCTTGAGCGCGACTTTGCCGCCAGTGGCGGTGGTGGCGTTTGCGCCGGGGTGATGGGCTCCTCACCTATCCTACAGGGCGCCCCTGCGACCTTGACCCCGGCCCCCCTTGCCCCTATGCCCCTTCCGTCACTTCAGGAGAGTATCATGGGCTTCAAGATGGGCATTGTCGGGCTTCCCAATGTGGGGAAATCCACCCTCTTCAACGCCCTGACGCGGACCGCCGCCGCCCAGGCCGCGAACTTTCCGTTCTGCACCATCGAGCCGAACGTGGGCGAGGTCGCCGTGCCGGACGCGCGGCTGGAAAAGCTGGCCGCCATTGCCGGGTCCAAGCAGATCATCCCGACGCGGATGACGTTTGTGGATATCGCGGGCCTCGTGCGGGGGGCGTCGAAGGGAGAGGGGTTGGGCAACCAGTTCCTCGCCAACATCCGCGAATGCGATGCCATCGCCCATGTTTTGCGCTGCTTTGAGGACGGGGATATCACCCATGTCGAGGGGCGGATTGATCCGATGGCGGATGCCGAAACGATCGAGACCGAGCTGATGCTGGCCGATATGGAATCGGTTGAGAAGCGGCGGGCGGGGCTGGCGCGGAAGATCAAGGGCGGGGACAAGGATCTGGCGGATCAGGACCGGCTGCTGGCGGCGGCGCAGGTTGCGCTGGAGGCGGGGCGGCCGGCGCGGACGGTGAAGGTCGCTGAGGATGATGCGCGGGCCTGGCGGTTGTTGCAGTTGTTGACGGCCAAGCCGGTGCTGTTTGTTTGCAATGTTGAAGAGGCGAAGGCGGCGAGCGGCAATTCCCAGTCGGACCGGGTGGCGGTGATGGCACGGGCGCAAGGCGCGGGGATGGTGGTGATCTCGGCCCGGATCGAGGAGGAGATCAGCCAGTTGCCCGCCGATGAGGCGATGATGTTCCTGGAGGAGATGGGGCTGCACGAGGCGGGTTTGGACCGGCTGATCAAGGCGGGCTACGACCTGCTGGGCCTGCAGACCTATTTCACCGTCGGGCCGAAGGAAGCCCGGGCCTGGACGATCCTGAAGGGCACTTTGGCGCCGCAGGCGGCGGGGGTGATCCATGGGGATTTCGAGAAGGGGTTCATCCGGTCGGAGACGGTTGGGTATGACGATTACGTCGCCGGGAAGGGCGAGGCCGGGGCGAAGGAAGCGGGCAAGTTCCGGGTCGAGG
>JANLQT010000475.1:0-1775 GCA_031368035.1 Rhodobacterales bacterium
TAGGGACTGACCTAGCAAGCGTCGGTCAAGGCCGGGGACAATGTCGGCGCGGCGGGATGACGGGTTCAAGCGGGCGGCGAAGGAAGTCGACGCGACACGGCAGGGGGCGCTGGAGTTGTAGGATGGGGGATTCCCCCATCTTCCGGCGTGATGGGTGTATCACCCATCCTACGGTTGCCTTCTGTCGGTGCGGGTTTAGGTTGGGCCGCAGTGGTGCCCCATGTCTGACACGCCGTTGATCCTGTCCTGCCCCCTGCCCCGCTCGCTGGAACTGATCTTTGCGCCGGATCTGCTTGCTGATCTGCGGGCGCGGTACCTGATTGTCGAGACCTCGGACGCGGGGCTCCCCGGGCTGCCGGACGAGGTGCTGGGTCAGGCGCGGTATATCATCGGGCAACCGCCGATTGATGAAGGCCTGCTGGCGCGGCTGGGGAATTTGCGCTGCATTTTCAATGTGGAAAGCAACCTGTTGGACAACATGGCCTATGAGGCGGCGTTCGCGCGGGGCATTCATGTGGTGACGACGGGGGCGGTGTTTGCCGAGCCGGTGGCAGAGATCGGGCTGGGGTTTGCGCTATCTTTGCTGCGGGGCATTCATGGCGCGGATGCCGATTTCGGGGCGGGCTTGGAGAAATGGGGCGGCGAGGGGAACGGCGGGGCGCGGCTGTTGACGGGGGCCGAGGTCGGGATTTTGGGGTTTGGCGATCTTGGCCATGCGGTGGCGCGGGTGCTGACCGGGTTTCGGCCGCGCCTGCGGGTTTATGATCCCTGGATGGCGCCAAGCAAGATCGTCGCGGCGGGGGCGGAGGCGGCGGGGCTGGCCGAGGTGCTGGCGCGGTCGGATGTGGTGTTCGTGACGGCGGCGGTGACCAGCGAAAATCAGGGGTTTCTGGGGGCGGAGGCGTTCGCCTCGATGAAGCCCGGGGCGGCGTTCATTCTGCTGTCGCGCGCCTCGGTGGTGGATTTTCCGGCGCTGCTGGCGGCGGTGGGGGCGGGGCGGATCGTGGCAGCCTCGGATGTCTGGCCGGAGGAGCCTTTGGCGCCGGACCATCCGGCGCGGGGGATGCCGGGGCTGCTGAAATCGGCGCATCGGGCGGGGGCGCTGGACATTGCGTTCAAGCGGATGGGCGAGATGGTGCTGGAGGATCTGGGCCTGCTGGACCGGGGTCTGCCGCCGCAGGTCTGCAAGCGGGCCGAGCGCGAGACAGTGCGGCGGATGCGGTCAAAGCCGGTGACGGTGAACTGACGGCGGCGGCCGGCGGACCCAAATTCCTACGAAGGAAATTGCAAATCCTTTCGAAAAGATTTGGGGGTCAGGCCACCTGCGCCGGGATCAGGCCGCGCAGGGCGTTGCCAAGCCACAGGCGGACATGGGGGAGGTCGGCGAGGGGGAGGATTTCCTCGGGCACCGCCAGTTCGGCGCGCAGGACGCCCGGCAGCAGGCCGCAGGTCAGCGGCGGGGTGCGCAGGCCCCTGCCCCGGTCGAAGAAAAGATTGGTGATGGTGCCCTCGCACAGTTCAGCCCGTTCGTTGGCGAACAGCCATTCGTCGATGCCTTGGCGCAGGCTGGCGCGGGCGGTGTCGTAAAGCGCGCGCTGGGTGGATTTCACGCCAAGCCAAGGGTCGCAGGACGCAAGGCGCGTCGGGTGCAGGGCGACGCGCCACTGGGGTTTGGCGGGCGGCAGGGGGGCGGTGGTCACGTCGGTCTGGCCATCTGCGTCCAGCGTCAAGCGGACGCGCAGGGGGACGGCGGGCAGCGCGGGGAAGGACACGCG
>JANLQT010000519.1:0-2047 GCA_031368035.1 Rhodobacterales bacterium
GGCGAGAATCGGCACTCCCCTGCCGAAGGGCCTGCGAATACGTTGAAGCTCAAGGTGCTTGGTCATCATGGCTTGGACGCGGCGGCGGTGGTGTTGCATGGTTTTTTTAACCTGAGCGTCGATATTTCAGGGCGCTATCGCGGCGGCTTGCCCGGTGCCATCCAATTGGTGGCTGTCTCGCATGCCAGTGGCGCGGTTTATATCAAAAACCTGGCTAGAGAAGATGATTTGCCGCCGCTCTATCTTGGGTCATCGGCGCCCCCGGCAGTGGTGCGAGATGGCCCGAACGGGCCGTCCTCGGCTGGTATTACTGAAAGCGGATTTTTCAATGTCGATTTGACGCGGCATTTGGGGCTGGCTGGGCGAGCGGATATCTATGATGTATTTTTGTGGTTGGAGGATATTGCCAGTGAGATCGCAGTTGCCGTCAAACCGGAAGAACCTGGCCTGGGGCCGCAAGGGCTTCTTTATCATCGCGCCAGTTCCATCGTGACGATTCTCCGCACCGCCGCTTCGCCCGGCCTTGAACTGTCAGCCGGGGAGAAAGACGGCGAGCGCCGTATTGCCGGACGAACCGGAACGAATCGGGTGTCCATCGTCGCGCAGGCTGTCGAGTCAGGGGATATCGGCTGGACAGTCCTGAAAATCGACGCGGCGGGTGGCCTGGCATTCGATGTGAAGGTGCGCGATCTGTTGCCGAAATCCGAGCCCGGCGACAGGATACTTGTCTACGCGCTGGCTGATGGCCGACGGTCGCCGTTGCTGGATATGCCTGCGCGCCGCTAACTTTAAGGCAAGCATCACGGATTCGGGCTGTAGACGTAAGCGGCTGAATCAGGGCTGGCCTTGTCCGTCAGTCATTGCGGCAATGACAGGGGCATTGCAATCACGCTGCGCTCATGGCTGGCCGGCAAGCTCGACGGGGCTCACTATTGATTTTGGCTGTAAAGCGCTGCCATTGAAACGATATTCAATCAGCGTAGCGTCATTGCCGCCCTCCGCCAGCAGGCTATCGACCGGGCCGAAAAACGTCTTCAGTTCAAGAGGCCGGCAGGTCGGCAGGTAGTTGCGAAGCACTCGGGGGTCGTAGTATCGAAACACCAGCTGCCGGCCGTCCTCGTCCTGCACCTTGAGAAACTTGCGCAAGTGGTGGCGCAAGTTGGCGGCATCATCGATCTTCAGCATCACACCCCAGGCCTGCCCCCAGCCCTCGTCCAGCCAGCGCCCGATCAGCCGGTTGGCAGCCGACAGTTCGACCAGATGCGGCGCCGCCATCTCCAGCGCACGTGGCAGCTTGCCGCTGTACAGGCAGCGGAACTCCAGCCGCGACTCCAGCAGCGCCAGGTAGATCTTGGGATCGCGCGCGCAGTCCAGGATGGCCCACACGCCGAGCTTCGACTTCACGCCTTGCGGCCACAAGGCCTGCAGGATTTGCTCGCGCTGCCCGGGTGTCATCTTGCGGGCGCTGCTTCGCGTTGGCGCTTGGCCGCCGCCTTGGCGCATTCCTCGCAGAACGGCACCCCATCTTGCGCCGCCTGCACCAGCACCGCCACCATCGCCGCCACATCCAGGTCAGACCCGAAGGTGGTCTCAACCGGCGGCGCTGCTGCCACTGGCGCTGCACGCGGCGGCGAAGGCGAGGGCGCCGGCGGCGCAGATGCCGCCGCCGGTGCCCGTACCGCCGCCAGGCCATACAAGGGCAGCACCTTGGCCGGCCCGCAGACCCGCATCGACCCCGCCGCGATGGCCGCCGCAATGCGCTCGGCCAAGGCATGGTCGTCGCACCTCTGTGGCGATACCTCGGCCCCGGACGTCAGCGCCAGTTGCCGCAGCCGCGCCATCGCCACCTCGTCGCCGATGAATTGCCCCACCCATTGCCGCGCGGCGGTGGCATCGCCGGCGCGCACCAGGCTTTCGCAGCCGCTGCATTGACTCCAGGTGCACAGCATGGTCGGGCCTTGTGCCGGCTCAGCGGATCATGGCCAGCGCGCGTTCGGCCATCACGCGCAGGGAACTGAACAACAGCTCAAGCACCCAGCGCAGGAAG
>JANLQT010000550.1:0-4480 GCA_031368035.1 Rhodobacterales bacterium
TCGGGGCCTCCCCCGCCGCGCAAAGCTATATCGTGATCGACAAGATCATGGCCGCGGTGAAGCAATCGGGCGCCGAAGCCGTGCACCCCGGTTATGGCTTTCTGTCCGAAAACCGCAATTTCGCCGCCGCTCTGGAACAGGTGGGCGTGGTGTTCATCGGCCCGCCGTCCCCCGCGATCGAAGCGATGGGCGACAAGATCACCTCCAAGAAAATCGCACAAAAGGCCGGCGTGTCCACCGTGCCCGGCCACATGGGCCTGATCGCCGACGCCGAAGAAGCCGTCACCATCAGCCGCAAGATCGGCTATCCGGTGATGATCAAGGCCTCCGCCGGCGGCGGCGGCAAGGGCATGCGCGTGGCTTGGGACGACGCCGAAGCGCGCGAAGGCTTCCAGTCCTCGAAGAACGAGGCCGCCTCCAGCTTCGGCGATGACCGGATTTTCATCGAGAAATTCGTGACGCAACCCCGCCACATCGAAATCCAGGTCCTCGGCGACCAGCATGGCAATATCGTTTATCTGAACGAGCGCGAATGCTCGATCCAGCGCCGCAACCAGAAGGTCATCGAAGAGGCGCCCTCGCCCTTCCTCGATCCCGCGACTAGGCTGGCGATGGGGGAACAGGCCTGCGCCCTGGCCCGCGCGGTGGGCTACACCAGTGCCGGCACCGTCGAGTTCATCGTAGACGGGGATCGCAACTTCTACTTCCTCGAAATGAACACCCGCCTGCAAGTCGAACACCCGGTGACCGAACTGATCACCGGCATCGACCTGGTGGAACAGATGATCCGCGTGGCGAACGGCGAACCCCTGCCGTTCCAGCAAGACGACATCCGCATCAACGGCTGGGCGATGGAAAGCCGCCTTTACGCCGAGGACCCCTACCGCAAGTTCCTGCCCTCCATCGGCCGCCTGACCCGCTATCGCCCGCCGTTGGAGGGTGAAACCGAACGCGGCGGCATCGTGCGCAATGACACCGGCGTCTTTGAGGGCGGCGAGATTTCCATGTTCTACGACCCGATGATCGCCAAGCTCTGCACCTGGGGCGCCACCCGCGACGCCGCGATCGAAGAAATGCGGCTGGCTCTGGATACGTTCGAGGTCGAAGGCATCGGCCACAACCTGCCCTTTGTCGCCGCCGTGATGGATCACCCGCGCTTCACCTCCGGCAACATCACCACCGCCTTCATCGCCGAGGAATACCCCGAAGGCTTCAAGGGTGCCGCGCTGCCCGCCAGCGAGCTTGCCCGCGTGGCCGCCGCCGCCGCCGCGATGAACCGCGTGGCGGAAATCCGCATCAGCCGTATTTCCGGCACGATGGACAATCACACCCGCAAAGTCGGCAATGACTGGGTGGTCACGCTCGATCACCACGAATTTGGCGTTCATGTCGCCGCCGACCCGACCGGCTCGACCGTGACGGTCGAGGGCGGCCAGACTTTCCGCATCAAATCCGACTGGAAGCCGGGCCAGACGCTTGCCCGCATCCACATCAACGGCGAGATCATGGTGATCAAGGTCGGCCAGGTCCCGATGGGCTACCGCATGCGCCTTCGCGGCGCTGATCTGAAAGTATATGTCCGCACCCCGCGCGCGGCAGAACTCGCCAAGCTGATGATTGAAAAGGCCCCGCCCGACACCTCAAAATTCCTGCTGTGCCCGATGCCGGGCCTGTTGGTGAAACTGGCGGTGGCTGAGGGCGACGAGGTCGAGGAGGGCCAGACCCTCGCCACGGTCGAGGCGATGAAGATGGAAAACAACCTCAAGGCCGAACGCTCCGGCGTGGTGAAAAAGGTCAAGGCCGCCGCTGGCACCAGCCTCAAGGTCGATGACGTGATCCTGGAATTTGAATGACCCCGCCTTCGTCCCTTCACAGAAGCCAAAAATATTCCCACGGGGGTCCGGGGGTGTGTAACCCCCGGCGCCGGCCACAAGGACCAACGACATGACGACGCGCGCTGACTGGGACGCCCTTGCCACCAAGGAACTGAAGGGCAAATCGCCCGAGACGCTGAACTGGCAGACGCTGGAAGGCATCACCGTCAAGCCGCTCTACACGGCGGAAGACACTGCCAACCTGCCCCATATGGGCGGCGCGCCGGGTCTTGCCCCGTTCACCCGCGGCGTGCGCGCCACGATGTATGCGAACCGCCCCTGGACCATCCGCCAATACGCCGGCTTTTCCACCGCCGAGGAGAGCAACGCCTTCTACCGCAAGGCGCTGGCCGCCGGGCAACAGGGCGTCTCCGTCGCCTTCGACCTGGCCACCCATCGCGGCTATGACAGAGACCACCCCCGCGTCGTGGGCGACGTCGGCAAGGCCGGGGTCGCCATCGACTCGGTCGAGGATATGAAGATCCTGTTTGGCGGCATCCCCTTGGATAAAGTCAGCGTTTCCATGACGATGAACGGCGCGGTGATCCCGATTCTGGCGAATTTCATCGTCGCGGGCGAGGAACAGGGCGTGCCCCGCGCCGCCCTGTCCGGCACCATCCAGAACGACGTGCTCAAGGAGTTCATGGTCCGCAACACCTATATCTACCCGCCCGAACCCTCGATGCGGATCGTGGCCGACATCATCGAATACACCGCGGCCGAGATGCCCAAATTCAACTCGATCTCAATCTCCGGCTATCACATGCAGGAAGCCGGGGCGAACCTGGTGCAGGAACTGGCCTTCACCCTCGCCGATGGCCGCGAATATGTCCGCACCGCCATCGCGCGCGGCATGGACGTGGACGCCTTCGCCGGCCGCCTGTCGTTCTTCTTCGCCATCGGCATGAACGTGTTCATGGAGGCCGCCAAACTGCGCGCCGCCCGCCTGCTGTGGCACCGGATTATGACAGGCTTTGGCGCGAAGAAGACCGAAAGCCTGATGCTGCGGACCCATTGCCAGACCTCGGGCGTCAGCCTTCAGGAGCAAGACCCCTACAACAACGTCATCCGCACCGCGTATGAGGCGATGGCGGCGGCCCTCGGCGGCACCCAAAGCCTGCACACCAACGCCCTCGACGAAGCCATGGCGCTGCCCACCGAATTTTCCGCCCGCATCGCCCGCAACACGCAACTGATCCTGCAAGAGGAAACCGGCATCACCCATGTCGCCGACCCGCTCGCCGGGTCTTACTATGTGGAATCCCTGACCGCCGAGATGGCCGAAAAAGCCTGGGCGCTGATGGACGAGGTGGAAGCCCTCGGCGGCATGACCAAGGCTGTCGCCTCCGGCATGCCGAAGCTGCGGATCGAGGAAAGCGCCGCCCGCCGTCAGGCCCTGATCGACCGGGGCGAAGAGGTGATCGTCGGCGTCAACAAATACCAGCCCACCCATCCGACCCATGTCGATATCCTTGATATCGACAACGTGGCGGTGCGCGACGGCCAGATTGCCCGCCTGAAGACCACCCGCGCTGGCCGCGATGCGGCAGCGGTCGCGGCGGCCTTGGCCGAGGTGGAACACCGCGCCGGCCATGGCGGCAACCTGCTAGAGGCCGCCATCACCGCCGCCCGCGCGCGCGCCACTGTGGGAGAGATCAGCAGCGCCATGGAAAAGGTCTTTGGCCGCCACCGCGCCGAGGTCCGCACCCTCGCCGGGGTTTACGGCGCCGCCTATGACGGCGACGCCGGCTTTGCCGCGATCCAGAACGACGTCGAGGATTTCGCCAGGGAAGAGGGCCGGCGCCCCAGGATGCTGGTGGTGAAGATGGGTCAGGACGGCCACGACCGCGGCGCCAAGGTCATCGCCACCGCCTTTGCCGATATCGGTTTTGACGTCGACGTCGGCCCGCTGTTCCAGACTCCCGAAGAGGCCGCGCAGGACGCCGTCGATAACGACGTGCATGTCGTCGGCATTTCGTCGCAGGCGGCAGGGCACAAGACGCTGGCGCCGCTGCTGGTGCAGGCGCTGAAGGACAAGGGCGCCCCAGAGATTCTGGTGGTCTGCGGCGGCATCATCCCGGCGCAGGATTATCCGTTCCTGATGGGCCACGGCGTGAAGGCCATCTTCGGCCCCGGCACCAACATTCCGGCGGCGGCCAAGGACATCCTGACCCTGATTCGCGCGCAACGGACAGACCAAGGTTAACGCCGCGTCCGCATGCGGTTTGACATACGGATGTAATACGCAAAAAATACGCCTGCATGACAGGTTCAAGACGCCGATCTTGTCAGAAAGGCGCCCGGTAAATGCTGCGAACTCAAGGCGTTACGGCAGGCGTCCCCGTCCCAAGCTCCAGATCCACCGTCACCGGAAAATGATCCGACGCGGTCAGCAGCGCCTCGCGCAATTCCGGCACTTTCGACGCCACGGGATCGTTCAGCGGATGCCAGATTCGCCAGACCGGATGGGTCCGCGCCAGATCGGGTGAGACCATGATGAAGTCCAGCATCGCCTCGAAATAGTGCTTCATCGGCGCCAGCCAGAACCGGGCCGAGGTCGGCGACAGCCCAAGTTTCTGCGACAGCGCCATGTCGGCATGCGGGTC
>JANLQT010000581.1:0-1592 GCA_031368035.1 Rhodobacterales bacterium
GCCACCAGCCTGGGATCATCCGCCAACCCCAGATAGTTGTTGGCGCAAAGATTCAGCATCTCGCGCCCGGCCACCCGCACCTTGATGCCCTGCGCGCCCTCGATCAGCCGCTCGCGCTTCATCAACCCATCGGCCTCGATGCCGGCGAGTTCTGCGCGGATATGTCCCAGAAAATCAGCCATGACGGAATCCTTTCCAACTTGACGGAAATATCCGCCGTCACGGATGCGCGGTCAAGATGGCGGAAATCCTTGCCCATTCACCGAAGCGACAAATATCCCGGGGTCCGGGGCAGCGCCCCGGGGCGGGTCACGACTCCTGCACGATCAGAATGGCCCGCGCCGCCCCCGCGGCATGGATCGCATGGGTTCGGTCCGCCGGATAACGCGCAGTATCTCCCGCCGACAGTTGCCGGTCCTCCTCGCCGGACACCACCCGCATCTGCCCCGCCAGCACGGTCAGATGCTCGCGGCAGCCGGGGGAATGGGGGTCGGACAACAGCTCGCCCTCGGCGGAAAAGGCCAGTTCATAAACCTCATGCGCGCCGACCTCTTCCGCCGGGGACAGGATACGGATGGTCAGGTTGCGACCGCGCCCGACGATCACCGGGGTCGCTTCGGCATGGATCACCTCGATCCCCGGCGCGGGGCGGCCTTCCAGCAGACCGGCGAAATCCACTTGCAGTGCCTGGGTCAGATTCCACAGCGTCGCCACGGTAGGCGAGCTTTCGCCGCGCTCGATCTGGCTGACCATGGACCGGCTGACGCCCGACAGCTTGGCCACCCCGTCCAGCGACAGGCCGCGCGCTTTGCGGGCTTCGCGCAAGGACGCTGCCAGACGGTCGTGAATGTCAGAGCGCGGGTTCATGGCCGGCAGTAGAGCGCAAGCCCCCGCGCCACGTCAACCAGTAGGATGGGCCTTCAGGCCCATCACGGGTCAGGTGCCGCAATAGGTCACATAGGCGCCAAAGCCGCTTGGCGCGGGCAAAGCAAAACCCTCGCGGCCCCGCTCGGGCGCGAACGGGTTTCGCACTTCGGCCAGAAGCGTCTCGAACCGGGCCATGTCGCCAGTTTCAGCCGCCGCCAGTGCCGCTTCTACCAGATGGTTGCGCGGGATCACCGCCGGATTGGCGGATCGCAGACCTGCGCTGGCATCAGGGCCAAGGTGCGCCTTCCAGCGCGGCAGCCAGGCGATCAGCCGCGCCGGATCGGGGGCCAGGGCCAGAAGGCCGGCCTCGCGCCCCTCGGCGGCATCGGCGAGGCGGCGGAAGCACAGGGTCCAGTCGGCGCCTTCGATGGCGGCCAGAAAATCGTCGCTCAGTGCAGCATCCGGCGCGGGCAAAGCAAGTTTGCGGGCCATAACCGCCAGATGTACGCCGCGGAAAGCTGGTGCGATGGCGGTCAAGCGTTCGTTCGCCTTGTCCACGGCGCGGTCGGGATCCGCGTCAAAGAAGGGCAACAACGTTTCGGCCAGCCGGGCAAGGTTCCAGCCCAGGATCTGCGGCTGATTGGCATAGGCATAGCGCCCCTGACGGTCGATTGAGGAAAACACCGTACCCGGCGCATAGGCTTCCATGAAGGCGCAGGGGCCAT
>JANLQT010000616.1:0-2939 GCA_031368035.1 Rhodobacterales bacterium
CCGGGGCCCAGACCCGCTCCAGCAACCCCCGCACCGCCGCCGGGGTCTTGGCCATTTCGGTCTCCAGCTTGTAATCGGCGAACGAGGCATACCCCAGCAACTTCGCCCGCTCCTCGCGCAGCTTCAAAGTCTCCGCCACGATGCCCCGGTTGTCCGCCGCATTGCCATTGCGCCCGCGCGCCACCCAAGCCTCGTAAGCCTGCTGCCGCAGCGCCCGCTTGGGGCTGAACTGCAAGAACGGCACGATCAGACTGCGGTTCAGCGTCACCGCCGCCCCGTTCAGCCCCCGCTCCTTGCCTGCCGCCCGCGCGGTTGCCTCCACAAACTCCGGCAACCCGGCCAAATCCTCCTCGGACAGCGCCATGTGCCAGCCGCGCTCCTCGGCCAGCACGTTCTGCCCGAACTGCGTCCCAAGCGCGGCCAGCCGCGCCATGATCGCCGCCATCCGCTCGCTCTGTGCGCCGGTCAATTCCGCCCCCGCCCGCACGAAACTGCGCCGATACAGCATCAGCACCCGCGCCTGCTGCGCCTCCAGGCCCAGCGTATCCCGTGCCAGCCACAGGCGTTCGATCCGCGCGAACAGCGCCTTGTTGGACGTCACCTCGCTGGAATAGGCCGCCAGCTTCGGCGCCAATTCCATCTCCAGCGCCTCGCGCGCGGCGTTGCTGTCCGCGCCCGACAGGTTGAAAAACACTCCCGCCACCCGGTTCAGCACAGCGTCCGCCCGCTCCAGCGCCGCCACGGTATTGTCAAACGTCGGCGCTTCTGCCGACCCGGCAATCGCCGCCACCGCCGCCCGCCCCGCCGCCAGCCCGGCATCGAACGCCGGAGCGAAATCCTCGTCCCGAATCCTGTCAAACGGTGCCAGCGCAAACCGCCCGGTCCAGTCCTCAAGCAACGCGTTCATCACCCATTCCCCTTCACATTTCATCTTGGAAAAAATACCTCCGGGGGTCCGGGGGCTGGCCCCCGGCTTGGCCACTCAGTGCCCCGCCCCGGCCTTCAAGCGCTTCTCGATCCGCCGCAGCACCAGGCTCAGCCCGACCGTCATCGTCAGATACAGCAGCGCCACCACGTTATAGGTCTCGAAATAGCGAAAGTTCCCCGCCGCCGTCACCTTGCCCAGTTGCGTGATATCCGCCACCCCCAGCACCGACACCAGGGATGAATCCTTCACCATCGCCACGAAATCATTGCCCAAGGGCGGCAGAATCGTCCGGAACGCCTGCGGAAACACCACCAGCCGGAACCGCAGCCAGCCGTTCAGCCCCAAAGCCTCCGCCGCCTCGACCTGGCCCTTGTCCACCGATTGCAGCCCGGCGCGGAAAATCTCGGCCAGGAACGCCGAATAGGCAATCGTCAGCGCGATGATCGCCCGGGCCATCAGCGGAAAGTCCCGCGTCGTCACCGGGTCCAGCCCGACCTGCGTCATCAGCCAGGCCAGCCCATAAATCACCGCCGGCGCCACGACAAACGCCACATACAGCAGCAGCACGATGATCGGCACGCCCCGCACGATCTCGATATACAGGCGCGCCGATTGCCGCAGCACCGCCCAGCGCGACTGCACCGCCAGCGCCAGCGCGAGGCCCAGCACGCAGGCCGAGGAATAGCCCACCACCGTCACGAAAACCGTGATGCCGACCCCCTTGGCCAGGGTCTGCATGACCTGCGCGTAAAGCTCGTTGGCCCAGACCTGATAGTAAAGCCAAGCCGCCGTGGTGGCCAGGATCACCAGCCACCACGGGAATTCGGGTCTGTCAGCCTTTGGTGCCTGCAACGGGCGTCAACCGCCCATCTTGTAGTCCAAAAACCACTTCTTGTTCAGCGCCTCCAGCGTGCCATCCGCCTTCATCGCTGCAATCCCGGCATTCAGCGCCGCCGCCAGATCCGACCCTTTCGGCAGGATGAAGCCGAAATCCTCGGCCCCCAGCGGCTCGCCCACCAGTTTCAGCTTCCCGCCCGAGACATCGACATAGCCCTTGCCCGCCGTCATGTCGGTCAGAACCGTGTCCACATCCCCCGCCTTCAGCGCCTCGACCGTGGCGCCAAAGGTCTCGAACAGCTTGATACGCGGATTGGCCTCATCGCCGTCCAGCACCGAATACACCGCCGTATAGAACGGCGTCGTGCCCGGCTGCGCGCCGATCAACAACTCGGCGTTCGCCCCGAATGAAGCCGCATCAGTGAACCGCGCCTCATCCCCGCGCACCATCATGATGCTTTCGCTCCGCATGTAGGGGTCCGAGAAATCCACCTTCGCCTTGCGCTCGTCGGTGATGGTGATCCCGGTCATCCCGGCGTCGAACTGACCTTCCGACACCGCCGGGATCATCGCTTCCCAACTGATATTGGCGTAAGTCACCTTGAAGTTCAGCCGCTTGGACAACTCGGCCACCATGTCATATTCCCAGCCGATCGCCTTGCCGTCCTTGTCCAGGAACTGCAGCGGCGGATAGGCGTTTTCCGTCACGATGGTGATGTCCTTGCCGCCAAGGTCCGGCAGGCCGTCCGCCAGCAGGGGCGAGGCAAACAGACCCAGCGCGAGGCCGGCAAGAGCAGACTTGAGGTTCATTGAGGGGTCTCCCTGTCACAAAAAAAAGATGGCGCGACTATGCGCGCCATCCCGCCGCCAAGGCAAGCCCGCCCGGCCCGGAAACCCCCAGGCCTCAGACCGCCATGTCCAGCACCTGCGCCGAGGCCAGCACCTCCGCCTCCGGCGCTGGCGCCACAAGGTTCAGCGTGCCGTCGCTGCCCATGATCCCGATGGATCCGGTCGCGCCGGTAAAGGTGACGCTGGCATCGCCCATATGCACCACCGTGCCCTGATCGGTGAACTCGACCGAGTAATCCCCCGCATCCGGCGCCAGTTGCAGCACCACTTGCGCGCCCGGCGCCAGGTTCACCGTGTCATTGCCGTCGCCCGCGCCATACATCAG
>JANLQT010000707.1:0-2968 GCA_031368035.1 Rhodobacterales bacterium
CTGATCGGCGGCGCGCTCGGCTGGATCCAAGGCCGACGCAAGATCGTCGCGGTGGAACCCGTCCTCGCCCCCACCCTTCACACCGCCCTGCGCGACGGGCCAGCGTCCAAGGTGCAAGTCTCCGGCATCGCTGCCAACGCCCTGGGTGCCACCCAGATCGGCCGCCTGTCCTATGACCTCGCCAAGGCCCAAGCCCTGCAAACCATCCTCGTGACCGACGATTCCATCGCCGCCGCCCAGCACCTGATCTGGCGGTCTCTGCGCCAACTGGTCGAGCCCGCCGGCGCCACCGCGCTGGCCGCCCTCACCTCCGGCGCCTACCGCCCCGAACCCGGAGAGCGCGTCGCCGTCCTCCTCTGCGGCGCCAACCCCGCCCCGGACCCGTTCGGCTAGGCCCTCCGCCCCCATCCTTGGGTAGGGTGCGTGCTCGCACGCACCGCCTGCAGGCGCTGGTCCCAAACCCCGTAGGTCGGGCGACAGCCCGACTCCGCCCGCCCTCACATCACCCGCGCAATCGACATCACATTGCTCTGCCCCATGCCCGCCGCCTGCGCCCGCTTGAACAGGGTCTGGATGAAATCGGCCACCTCGCTGCCGATCCCGGCATCGCGTGCCGCGTCCTGCACCCGCGCCAGCGCCCCGGCCCAGATATCCAGCGAGGCGCTAAACTCACCGAACCGACCCTCGCGCAACACGCTCGCATAGGTCTGGAACGCCGCGTCCAGCGGGAACAACGCCGTCAGCTCGCGCAGGTCCAGCGCCTCGGCCCGCGCCAGATTGGCCGCCTGCGCCAGCGCCGCGAACTGGCCATACTTCATCGTCAGCCAAGCGAGATCCAGAGCCGAGGCTGCACCAAGCGCCGCCCCCAGATGTCGGGTCTTGCCGCCCAAGACCTCCAGCAGTCCGCGCGCCGCCTGCCAGTCCGCCTCCGGCCCGGCCAGCACGACCTCGCCGGCCTCGGTCCCGATCTGGTTCGGCCCGCACAGGATCGCGCCGTCCAGATACCGGCCGCCACCCGCCGCGACCCAGGCGCCCAGCGCCCGCGCCTCGCCCGGCGTGCCGGTGCTCACCTGCACCACCAGCCGCCCGGCCAGGGCGTCCCCGGCGTCCTCCAGCACCCGTCGGCCCGCCGGATAGCCGTCAAGACACAGCACCGCGACCGGGCTGGCCCCCAACGCCGCGCGCGGATCGGGCGCACCGCGCGCGCCCAGGCCCGACAGCGCCTCGGCCTTCCCCGCGCTGCGGTTCCACACCGTGACCTGATGCCCGGCCCCCAGGAAAGCCCGCGCCAGTGCGCTGCCCATAAGCCCCAGCCCGAAGACCGATACCTCGCCCATCACCCGCACTCCCTGTCCCGCCGACCGCCGACCGCCACAGAATGCCTGAAACCGCAGCACAAATCACCCACCCGTAGGTCGGGCGACAGCCCGACTCCCCCGCGCGCGCCAATAGCGCTTCCTCCCCCACCCCGATCCGGCATAACCTGCCCCAACCCTGCTGGATCAGGATTCCCCAATGCTGACCGACACCGACTTTCAGGATATCCGCGCCGTCGTGATCCTCTACCTCGACGGCATAGTCTGGGGCGATGCGGACAAGCTGCGCCGCGCCTTTGACCCCAGGGCGAATGCGACCGGTCACTTCGATGGCAGGTTGTGGAACGACCCGCGGGACACTTTTATCGCGGACTGGGTCGCCGCGCCGCCCTTGCCTGACGGCACACCCTACAAGGCTGACATCAGCATGATCGACGTGACCGGCGACATCGCGGTCGCCAAGGTCACCTGCGAATATTTTGGCGACGACTACACGGACTATCTGACCCTGCACAAAAATCAGGGCGCCTGGCAGATCACCCACAAAGCCTGGTTCGCCCATCCCGCCCCGTAGGTCGGGGAATACCCCGACTCCCCCCGCGCCACCCCGTAGGTCGGCCGACAGCCCGACCCCCAACCCTGCGAGCCCGCCATGCCCAAAGGCTACATCATCGCGAATGTCGATGTGACCGATGCCGAGGCCTACAAGGCCTACATCACGGAAAACGCTATCGCCTTCACCAAATTCGGCGCCCGCTTCCTCGTGCGCGGCGGTGCGCGCGAGGTGCCCGAGGGCCAATTCCGCGCCCGGCTGGTGGTGCTGGAGTTCCCCTCGTTCCAGGCTGCGAAAGACTGCTACCACTCCCCCGAATACGCCAAGGCCATCGCGCTTCGCAGCCGAGCCTCCGTCGCCGACATCGCCGTGATCGAGGGCTACGACGGCCCCCAACCCGGCGAGGCTCCCCGCTCCTGACCCTGCCCCGAACCCTGTGCAACCCACCTTACCGGGGAGTTAACAGAATTTACGAAATAACTGTATTTCAATGACTTGCATGATGTTGCACGCGTGCAACCATCCCTCTTGCACAGCCTGACGCCCCCGATGCACCCCAACGAACACGCCCTGACCGCCCCCCAGGCCCGCGCCCTTCTGGCCGCGCAAATGCCCGACCTCGCCGCTCTCCCCCTCCGCCGCGTCGGGGCCGAGGGCACCGACAACGTCCTCTTTCGCCTTGGCCCGAACCTCCTCCTCCGCTTCCCCCGCCTGCCCCACGCCGGTGCACAACTGGACCGCATCGCCCGCTGGCTTCCCACCTTGCCCCTGCCCCTCCCCGTCCCCCGCATCCTTCGCCTCGGCCAGCCCGGCCCCGGCTACCCCTTCCCCTGGGCAGTCACCCCCTTCCTCCCCGGCCACCCCGCCCCGCCGAGCCTCTCCGACCCCGCCCCCGCCCGTGCCCTGGCCGAGACTCTCCGCGCCCTCCAATCCCGACCCCTCCCCAAGGACGCCCCTTCTCGCCGGGACGCTGACAGCCTGCCCCACCGCCTCGCCGGTCTTGAAGCCCTGATCCCCGCCGTCACCGAATCCGCCCCCGGCCCGCTTTTCACCCTGCTCGCCCGCCTCCGCACCCTGCCGCCCCCCACCGAATCCCCGG
>JANLQT010000790.1:0-1561 GCA_031368035.1 Rhodobacterales bacterium
GGCCGTGCTGGACGCCTTCGGCATCACCCCCGCGCCGCGCCCCAACCTTGCGCGCTGGGACGATGTGATGGACCGTTTGCAGCACCCGGAGGGCGAGGTGCGGGTGGCCGTGGTCGGCAAATACACCCAGCTTGAGGATGCCTATAAGTCGATCGCCGAGGCTTTGACGCATGGCGGCATGGCCAACCGGGTGAAGGTCCGCGCCGAATGGGTGGATTCTGGGATATTCGAGCGCGAAGACCCCGCCACCTATCTGGAAGAGTTCCACGCCATCCTGGTGCCCGGCGGCTTTGGCGAGCGCGGCACCGAAGGCATGATCAAGGCCGCCCAGTTCGCCCGGGAACGACGGGTGCCGTATCTGGGCATCTGCCTTGGGATGCAGATGGCGGTGATCGAAGCCTCGCGCAATCTGGTGGGGCTGGCGAACGCCGGGTACGAGGAATTCGACAACGAGGCGGGGGAGAAGCGGTTTACTCCCGTCGTTTATCACCTGAAGGAATGGGTGCAGGGCAATCACACGGTGCGGCGCAATATGGGCGACGACAAGGGCGGCACGATGCGGCTGGGGGCCTATACGGCGCTGCTGACGTCGGGCTCTCGCGTGGCCGGGGTGTATGGCACGACGGTGATCGAGGAACGCCACCGGCATCGGTACGAGGTCGACATGGGCTACCGCGACCAGCTGGAGAAATGCGGGCTGATGTTCTCGGGGATGAGCCCGGACGGGCGGCTGCCGGAGATCGTAGAGGTGAAGGATCACCCGTGGTTTATTGGCGTGCAGTTCCATCCGGAATTGAAGAGCAAGCCCTTCGCGCCGCATCCGTTGTTTGCGGATTTCGTCAGGGCGGCGAAGGAGCAGGAGCGGTTGGTGTAACCGTTGCGGGAAAAGCCCAAGCCCGCTACCTTAGGCCAATGCCCAATGTTTTCCGCCACGACGGCTTTCGTTTCTTCTTCTACTCCAACGAAGGCGACCCGCGCGAACCTTTGCACATCCACGCAATGGGCGACGGCGGCGAGGCGAAATTCTGGCTGTCACCAAGGGTCGCCCTTGCTGACAGCGACGGGTTGGACGCAAGAACACTCCACCGCCTGACCAAAGTGGTCGAGGACCGGCGGAGCGAAATCGAAAGGGCTTGGCATGACTATTTCGCCTGACCACGTCAGCTTTGACGACGACAATATGTGGGTCGCTTTGTCGGACGGCCGGACCTTGGGCGTGCCGCTGGCATGGTTCCCCCGGCTGCTGCACGCCTCAAAGACCGAGCGCGAGGCGGTGACGCTGAGCGCGATGGGGCTGCATTGGGAGGCGCTGGACGAGGATATCTCGGTGGCCGGGCTGATTGCCGGGCGAGGGGATATGGCGGGGATGGGGCGGGTGGCTTGAGGGGGGGGGGCGTGCAGTTTCATCCGGAATTGAAGAGCAAGCCGTTCGCGCCGCATCCGCTGTTTGCGGATTTCGTTAGGGCGGCGAAGGAGCAGGAGCGGTTGGTTTAGGGGATAAGATTGTGACTTTGTAGATTGCGACGGCAATTCCCCGAAGCGAAGTTATCGTGCCCTCGAC
>JANLQT010000448.1:0-10929 GCA_031368035.1 Rhodobacterales bacterium
GCAAGGGCTTGAACAGGCGGGATTATCCTGCTTTGGCTGCCTGCCGCGCAGCGCCGCCGTGGTAATGCCGGAACGTCACCTGGGGCTGGTGCAGGCCGAGGAACATCCTGCGCTGGACGCGCTGATGGAGGTGGCCGGAGCGCTGATGGCGCAGCATCTGGACCTTGACGCGATCCTGTCGGCGGCACGTCCCGGTCCCGTCGCGGGGCCACCGCCGAAGATCGCGCCACCCGGACAACGGATCGCTTTGGCGCGGGATGCGGCGTTTTCGTTCATCTATCCGCACCTGCTGGCCGGTTGGCGTGCTGCAGGGGCCGAGATTTTGACCTTTTCGCCCCTCGCGGATGAACCGCCGCCGCCTGCGGATATCTGCTGGCTGCCGGGCGGCTATCCGGAGCTGCATGGCGGCGCTCTGGCCTCGGCCCATCACTTCCGCGCCGGGCTGCGGGCTTTTGCTGAAACGGCGCCAGTGCATGGCGAGTGCGGGGGTTATATGGCGCTGGGGGCCGGGTTGATTGACAAGGCCGGGCAACGTCATGAAATGGCTGGGCTTTTGGGGCTTGAGACCAGCTTTGAAAAGCGGAAGATGCATCTGGGCTATCGGCGGGCAGAGGTGATCCATCCGGTGCCCGGTCTGCCGCAGCGAATGGCGGGGCATGAGTTCCATTACTCTAGCATTACGTCGCAACCTGATGAAATTCTTGCAAAAGTCACGGATGCCGAGAATACTGAGGTGGCGGAAACCGGATCGCGCCGGGGCAGGGTCTCGGGCACGTTCTTCCACATGATCGCGGAGGCTTCATGACCCTGGTCTCTTTCGTCTCCTCTGGCCCCGGCGATCCGGAGTTGCTGACGGTGCGCGCGCTGAACCGCATCCGGGACGCCGATGCGATCCTGTATGACGACCTGGCGGCGGGCCCGATCCTGGCCTTGGCCCGCGAGGGCGCCGATCTGGTGGGCGTGGGCAAACGGGCGGGCCGCGTCTCGCCCAAGCAGGATCAGGTCAGTCGGCTTCTGGTGGATTATGCGCTGACCGGGGTGAAAGTGGTGCGGCTGAAATCCGGCGATGCGGGGTTGTTCGGGCGGCTGGAAGAGGAAATTGACGCCTGCCGCGCGGCCGGCATCGCGTTCGAGGTGGTGCCGGGCGTCACTTCAGCCTCTGCCGCAGCGGCGGCGGCTGGGATTTCCCTGTCGCGGCGACTGACGGCGCGGCGCGTGCAGTTCATCACGGGCCATGACGTCAGCGGCGCCTTGCCCGAGGATCTGAACCTTTCGGCCTTGGCGGACCCCGGTGTCACCACGGTGATTTACATGGGAAAACGGACCTTTGCGGGGCTTTCCTCCAAGCTGATCGCCGCAGGTCTTTCGCCCGATCTGCCCGCGCTGCTGGCCGAAGGCGTCTCGACCCCGGACCAGCGCCTGACCCGGGCCACGCTTGGCACTTTGGGCGCGGCGCTGGACGGCGCCAGCGACAGCCCGGCGGTGATCCTGATCGGCCCGCTGATGGAGGGTGCATGACGGTTTTGCATCTGATCGGCATCGGCACCGGCAATCCCGATCACCTGACCTTGCAGGCGATCAAGGCGCTGAACGCGTCCGATCTGGTGCTGATCCCGCGCAAGGGCGAGGACAAGGCCGATCTGGCCGAACTGCGCCGGTCGATTTGTGCCCAGGTCATCAGCAATCCGGCGGTGCGGATGGCGGAGTTTGACCTTCCGAAACGCGATCTCACCCTTGATTACCTGGCCGGCGTCGAGTCCTGGCACGATGCTATTGCCGAGGTCTGGCGCGCCACCATCGCGGCAGAAGGGTCTCCGGCGCGGGTTGCGCTGCTGGTCTGGGGCGATCCGAGCCTTTACGATTCAACGCTGCGCATTGCCAGTCGGCTTGGGCTGTCCGTGGATGTTGTGCCGGGCATCACCGCGATCCAGGGTCTGACGGCGGCGCATGGCATTCCGCTGAACGAGATCGGTGCGGCGGTGACCATCACCACCGGCCGGCAACTGGCCGATCACGGCTGGCCTGCGGGCGCGGACACGCTGGTGATCATGCTGGATGGCAAGTGTTCGTTCCAGACTCTTGATCCTGCGGGGATTTCTATTTGGTGGGGCGCCTATGTCGGCATGCCGGATCAGATCATTCTCAGCGGGTCTTTGGCCGAGGTGGGGCCGACAATCATCGCCGCACGGGATGCAGCCCGGGTCAAACACGGCTGGATCATGGACATCTACCTGCTTCGGCGCTAGTCTGTATTTTACATAATATGGATTATCGGACTTATGGATATCCTCTGCCGCCTTGCCTTGCCAAGCGTTCCGGCCCATGAAGAACCGACCCTGCCAGATGGCCCCTTCCCATGACGAATGACAGTCTGATCCTGCGTCTGGCGGTTTCTTTGGCCATCGGCCTGCTGATCGGGCTGGAGCGGGCCTGGCATCAGCGCGAGGATCAGGATCGCCGGGCCGCCGGTATCCGCACCTTTGCCTTGGCTGGTCTGACCGGCGGTCTGACGGCGGTGTTGGGCCAAACGCTTGGCGGCGGGTTTGCGGCGGCGGGATTTCTGGGCTTCACGGCGGTCTTCGCGGGGTTCGAAGCGCGCGAGGCGATCCTGACCAAATCCTTCGGCGCCACCACGGCCATCGCCGGGCTGGTGGTGTTCCTGCTGGGCGCCCTCGCGGCGGTTGGCGACATGCAGGCCGCCGTGGCAGCGGCGATTGCAACCGCGGCGGTGCTGGCGTTCCGAGAGCTTCTGCACAACTTTGTCGCAAGGCTCAGCTGGGAGGAGGTGCGCGACGGCATCATCCTGCTGGCGATGGCGTTTCTGATGCTGCCCCTGTTGCCGGACAAGACGCTTGACCCCTGGGGCGCGCTGAACCTGCGCGCGGTCTGGCTCATCGCCACGACAATAGCCGCACTGTCCTTCGCGGGATGGCTGGCGATGCGGAGTTTTGGCGCGCGCTGGGGCATTCTGCTGACGGCGGCGATTGGCGGGCTGGCCTCCTCCACCGCCGTGACGGTCAGCCTCGCGCGATTGGCCCGCCTGCCGGCAGCGCAGCCGCGATTGCTGGCGGCGGGCATGAGCGTGGCGGGCGCGGTGTCTCTGGCGCGGATCGCGGTGTTGGTGGCGGTGCTGCGTCCAAGCCTGATGCCGTCGCTCGCCCTGCCCTATGGCGCGGCGCTGGCTGCGCTGGCGATTTCAGCGCTTTGGCTGCTGCGAGATGGCGGCGCATCAAAGCCGGCGACCGGGTTCCAGATGGGCTCGCCGCTGGACCTGCCGGGCGCGATGCAGATGGCGGCGCTGTTCGCTGGGGTCAGCCTGATCGCTGGCCTTCTGCGTGCACAATGGGGCGCGGCGGGGTTTTATGTGGTCGCGGTGATTTCGGGTCTGGTCGATCTGGACGCGATCACCGTGACTGCAACCCGGATGGGCGGACCCGACCACGAGGCGGTGCTGGGCATCCTTCTGGCCACCGGCGTCAACCTGACGGCAAAGGCGGGCATCGCGGCGGGCCTTGGCGGCGCTGCAATGGCCAGGGCGTTCTGGCCCGCCACCTTGCTGGCGCTGGTCGCAGGCGGCCTTGCGTTCCTATTGGTAGCGTAGCGCCTCGATCGGGTCCAGCCGCGCCGCCCGGCGCGCCGGGAAATACCCGAACACCACCCCGACGAAGGCCGAGAAGATGAATGACGCGATCACCACCCGCACATCCGGCGTGAAGGTGATGTTCAGAGCGTAAGACCCCACCAGTCCAAGGCCAAGGCCGACGATGATCCCCAATATCCCGCCGATCACGCTGAGCACCACGGCTTCCACCAGGAACTGCATCAACACCTGCCGCTCGGTCGCGCCAATCGCCATGCGGATGCCAATCTCCCGCGTCCGTTCCGTCACTGACACCAGCATGATGTTCATGATGCCGATGCCGCCCACCACCAGCGAAATCCCCGCCACCGCCGACAACAGCCCGGTCAGGACCGAGGTGATCCCGGTCAGCATCGAGGATATCTGTTTCATGTCAAAGACGTTGAAATCATCCTCGTCATTCGCCCCGATCCGCCGACGCTCGCGCATCAAGGTTTCAATCTCGGCCTTGGCGACCTCCATCGCCACGTCGGCTTTCACCGAGATATAGATCTGCCCCACATCGCTCGACCCGGTCAGCCGCCGCTGCACCGTTCGGATCGGCATCAGGATCATGTCGTTTTCATCCTGACCAAAGGTCGAGGCCTCGCGCTTGGTCAGAACCCCCACCACCCGGCAGGCCATCGTGTCAAAGCGGATCGTCGCGCCCGTCGGATCGCCGGCGCCAAACAGTTCCGACCGCACGGTTTCGCCCAACACGCAGACGGGAGAGCCGGCCAGCCCCTCGGCATCGGTGAACACCCGGCCCAAGGAAAGCGTCCAGCCCCGGATCGTCAACAGATTGGGGTCTGACCCGGTGACCGACGTGGTCCAGTTCACGCCATTGGCCACGGCCGTGCCGCTGGCCGACACCACCGGCGCCACCGCCGTCACCGAGGACAAATCGCCCAACGCTACCGCATCCTTCAGCGTCAACGCTGGAACAGTTGCGCCACCGCCGCCCGGACCCAGCCCCGGCGCCCCGGCCCGCAGGTTCAAAAGGTTCGACCCCAACGAGGCGACATCGGATTGCACCTGCGCGGTGGACCCCTGCCCCACCGTCACCATCGCGATGACCGAGGCCACGCCAATGACGATCCCCAGCACGGTCAGAAACGACCGCAGCTTGTTGCGAAACACCGTCAGCAGCGCGAGCCTGATGGTTTCAAGCAGCATGAAGCGCCTCCACCGGGCCATTGCGGCCCGAACTGTCCCGCGCCAGCTTGCCGTCCACGAAAGTCACGGTGCGGCTGGCAAAAGCCGCCATGTCAGGCTCATGCGTGACCATCAGGATGGAAATCCCCTCATCCCGGTTCAGCGCGGCCAGCAACTCCATGATCTCGCGGCTACGCGCAGAATCGAGGTTTCCGGTCGGTTCATCCGCCAGAATCAGCCCCGGCCGCGTGACGATGGCGCGGGCGATGGCGACGCGCTGCTGCTGGCCGCCCGACAGTTCCGCCGGGCTATGGTTTTCGCGCCCGGCAAGGTCGACCTTGGCCAAAGCCTCCATCGCGCGCTGGTGGCGCTGATCGGCGGGAATGCCCTGATAGACCAGCGGCAATTCGACATTCTCCAGCGCGGTGGTGCGCGGCAGCAGGTTGAAACCCTGAAAGATGAACCCCAGAAAATGCCGCCGCAGCAAGGCGCGTTGGTCCCGGTCAAGCTTGCTGACATCGGCGCCGAACAGATGGAACGTGCCCGCGGTCGGGGTATCCAGACACCCCAGCACGTTCATCACTGTCGATTTGCCCGACCCCGAGGGGCCCATGACCGCGACGAACTCGCCGCTATCCACGTCCAGATCAATGCCCTGCAACGCCCGCACCTCGGATGCACCGGCCCCATAGACCTTGGTCACCCCGCGCAACTGGATCATCGGCCCCGTTCCAACCGCGCTCATGATGCGGATTTCGCGCCGGTGATCACCAGATCGCCCGCCGCCAGATCGCCGGACAGGATCTGCGTCATGGACCCGTCCGTCACCCCGGTCTTGACCTTCACTTCGGTCACGACGCCGCCCTTCAGCACCCAAAGGCTGCGGGTGCCGCCTTCCGTGGTGGCCGCCGAAACCGGCGCGCTGGACGGGCGGGTGAACAGCATCCCCAACAGACCCGAGCCGCGCTGGCTGGTCGTCGCGGCAGGCGGCGAATAGCGGAACGCCGCATTGGGCACGCTCAGCACGGCCTTGGCCTGTTCCACCGTGATATCCGCCGCCGCCGTCATGCCGGGACGCAGCAGCCCCTTGGAATTGTCCAGCGACAGCGTGGTGGCATAGGTCACCACATCATCCACTTTGGCACTGGCATAGGCGATCATCGTGACTTCCGCGCTGAACACCTGATCCTGATAGGCCTCGACGGTAAATGTCGCAGGGTTCCCCGGTGCGACACGGCCCACATCCGCCTCGTCCACATCCAGCTTCAACTGCATCTGGTTCAGGTCAGGCGCCAGGGTGAACAGGGTCGCGCCCGCCGCCGAGACCGGCTGGCCCAGCGTCGCGTCTGACGACAGCACCACCCCGTCAATCGGCGCGCAGATGCAGGCCTTGGCCAGATTCAACTGCGCCAGCTTCACATTTGCCGCTGCGACCGCCTTTTGCGCCTCTGCCGCGGCAAGGTTCGCCTCGGCCCGCTTGGCGGCAGCGCCCGCGGCGCTCAGCGATTCCTTGGTGGCAATGCCGCGCTCGGTCAGACTTTGCGCCCGGGTCAGCGCATCCGCCGCCTCGTCCCGCGTCGCCCCGGCGACATCCAGCGCGGCTTGCTGACCGGCCAGCGTGGCCGTATCCCGCTCCAGCGTGGCTTGCAGCGCCGAGGTGTCGATCATCGCCAAGGCCTCGCCCGCCTTCACCTCGTCATTGACCGACGCCGGCAGGCTGGTGATCGTGCCTGCGATTTGTGCGGCCACATCCACAGTCTGGATCGGCTGCACCGTGCCCACGGCGGTCACGGTGACGGTGATATCGCCAGTCGAGGCGGCCACGGTCGCATAAGCCGGGGCAGCCGAGGTGGCGCTGCGGCTTTGCCATTCATAGACCCCAACGCCCAAGGCCACCAGCACGGCCAGCCCCAGCCACAGTCTGCGCCGTTTGCCGGATTTGCGCGCTACGATCTGGTCAACGGTCACAGTCATCTGGGTCTTTCCTGCAGGGTGCGCTTACCCGGCACCATAACAGATGGCACCGCCTTGACAGAAATCAACGCTGCACTACGGCAGTTCCGTCCCGGGCACGGGGGAAAGACCTTCGAAAGGGCGCTGGTCAGAACCGGCGCGTCAGTTTCGACGCCTGCCTGGCGCGGCGCTGCAAGTCGCGCGCGGCTTTCGCCTGCTGGCGTTCTTCCGGCGTCATGTCCTTCTGGCGGACCTTTTCCGGCGCGGGGGCAACCTTGTTCAAACCCATGTTGATGCCCCAGTTCACAAACCGCATCAGCAAACGGGTCAGGAACATCTGGATCAGGCGGTTCAGGTCCATGGTTCATCCTCGAACATGTCGCCTTGCCCTTCAAGGGGATCGTTCGGGTCAAGCTCGGCATCGGCAGCCTCGCCGCCCATACCGGCGGGCAAGGGCCGGCTGTCCAAAAGACCCGCCGCGCGCAGTTCCTTCAGGCCCGGCAGATCGCGGGCCGAGGACAGGCCGAAATGGTCCAGAAACACTTCTGTCACCACGAACGTCACCGGCCGCCCCGGCGTCATCCGCCGCCGCCCGAACCGGATCCAGTCCAGTTCCATCAACTGATCCACCGTGCCCCGACTGACCGCAACGCCGCGAATTTCCTCGATCTCGGTGCGGGTGACCGGCTGGTGATAGGCGATGATCGCCAGCGTCTCGATTGCGGCGCGCGACAGCTTGCGCGTCTCGGTCACCTGCCTGCGCATCAAATGCCCAAGGTCCGGCGCGGTGCGAAACGCCCAGGCCTCGCCCACCTTCACCAGATCGACCCCCCTGCCCTGATAGCGCTTGCGCAAGCCTACCATCGCTTCCGCCGGATCGGCGCCATGCGGCAAGCGCGACTTAAGCTCAACCATCGTGACCGGTTCCGCCGAGGCGAACAGTATCGCCTCGATCATCCGTTCCTGTTCCGCCAAGGGGGGCGCCTCGAACAGGGTCTTTTCGATCGGTTCCTGCTCCTCGCTCATCGCGCCTCTCGCGTCTTGATCTCGATCGGGGCGAAGGTCTCGGATTGGCGCAGTTCGATCAAGCCGCGCTTGGCCAGCTCCAGGGCCGCTGCAAAATGCGCGGCGGTGGCGCTGCGGCGGCGCTCCGGCGTGGCCCAGCCTTCGGGCAGGAACGTGATCAGGTCCGTCCAGGCCCCGGCATAGCCCAGCATCCCGCGCATCCGGTCCAGCGCCTGTTCCAGCGTGAAGATATGATGCCGGTCCATCGCATAGGGCCGGAAATCATCGCGGGTGCGGATGCGGGCATAGCCGCGCATCAGGTCCAGCAAGGTTGCCTCCCACTTGGTCACCCGGCGGCTGTCCACCGCCTCGGTCTGCCCCCGCACGAACCGGTCCCGCCCCAACTGATCCCGCGCCATCAGCACCGCCGCCGCATCGCGCATCGCTTGCAACCGCTCCAACTGAAACGCCAGATGCCCGGCCAGATCATCGGCGCTGGGACCTTCGCTGCCCGGTTCGGGAGGCAGCAGCAGCCGGGATTTCAGGAACGCCAGCCAGGCCGCCATCACCAGATAATCCGCCGCAAGTTCGATCCGGAGCGCCTGCGCCTGGCTTACAAATTTCAGATATTGCTCGGCCAGTTGCAGCACGGAAATCTTCCGCAGATCAACCTTCTGACTGCGAGACAGCGTCAGCAGCAGGTCCAGCGGCCCTTCAAACCCATCGACATCGACGATCAGCGCCTCGGCGGCCAGCCGCTCGGCGGTGGTGGGTTGCATCCAGTCGGACTGTTCAGCCATGCACTTGGTCCATCAGGACCTTCAGTTCGGCATCCAGCGCAGCAAAGTCAAGCGCGGGCGCCTTGCGGAACGCCAAAGCGCGGCTCATCCGGGCCTTCGTCACCTCGGACATGCTTCCCGCCTGCCCCGCGACTTCTTCCATTTCCGCCAGCACACCCTTGCAATGCAGCGCCAGATCGCACCCTGCGTCCATCGACGCCCGCGTGCGGTCTGCCAAGGACCCTGACAGCGCCTGCATGTTCAGATCATCGGTCATCAAGACGCCCTGAAACCCGATCTCCTCGCGGATCAACCGGATCATCGCTGGGCTTTGCGTGGCCGGACGGTCCGGATCAATCGCGGTGAACACCAGATGCGCGGTCATCGCCAACGGCAGGTCCTTCAGCGCCCGAAACGGCACAAAATCGCTGCCGCGCAGGGTTTCAATGCTGACCGAGACAAACGGCAGATCGTGATGAGTGTCCACATGAGAGCGGCCATGCCCCGGCATATGCTTCATCACCGGCAACACCCCAGCCGCCAAAAGCCCATCGGCAACAGCGCGCCCAATCAAGGAAATACTTTTGGGATCATAGCCATAGCACCGGTTCTTCAAGAACGGATGCGTGTCATCGCCCACCACATCCAGCATCGGCGCGCAGTTGCCGTCGATGCCCAGCGCCTGATGCTCGGCCCCGATCAGGGCCGCGCGCAGATACATCACCCGTTCTGCCTTCGCCCCAGCTTGCGCCACATAATCCAGCGGCGGCGCCCATTCCCGCCACTGCGGCGCGCGCAGACGCTGCACCCGCCCGCCTTCCTGATCGACGAAAATCGGCGCCTCGCGGCCCACACTTGCGCGAAGATCAGCCGTCAACCTCTTGACCTGCAACGGAGACTCGATATTCCGCGCGAACAGGATGAACCCTGCCGGATCAAAGCTGCGAAAGAACGCCGCTTCATCCGCCTGCAACTCCACCCCGGCGCAACCAAAGATCGCGGCGCCGGTGCCTGGGTTCATCGTTGCGCGACCGGCGTGCAATCGGCATTGGCGGCATCGAACACCGCGCAGAACCGCCGCGTATCCTCGTCGCTGTCAAAACCCATCGCCCGCAGCCGGTAGAACGTCTTGCCGCCCGACACCGCCTGCTGCACCACCAGCGACTTGCCGCCCATCACCTCGGCATATTTCACCGACAGGGCGTCCCATTTCGCCCGCGCCTCGTCCGGCGTGTCATAGGCGCCAAGCTGCGCCAGACGGGTGCCGACCGCAATCGTGGCCGGGTCAACCTCGACCACCGCCGCCGAGGCCGCCGAAGACGCCGCCATCGCGCTTTTGCTGGGGCGCGGATGCGGGATCAGGCTTTTCGCCACACCTGCGCCGCCCACATCGGCCAAGGCCGCCGCCACGGCATCATCCACAGCCAGCGCCGTCACATCCGGCCCGCCGTCGATCACCGCCGTATCGCCGTCCGACAAGGCCGCCGCGCTGTCGGCACTCGCCGGACCGGGCAGCGCGCCCGGGGTCAGCACCGCATTGGCGTCCGCCGCCTTGGCCGGCGACGCCACCAACCCGGCCACCGGCCCGGCCAGTCCCGCCGCGTCATCCGCCGTCAGCGCCGTCGCCGCAGGTGCCAGCGTCAACTTGTCCGCCACCGGCGAGGCCACCCCGGTCGAGGCCACCGCATTCACCGACAGCCCCTGATTACTCGCCATCTGCCCGCCCGGATCGGCGGGCGCGATGCGCATCGCTCCGTCCAGCGCCCGCATCACCGGCACTCCGTTCACATCGCGCATCGCCAGTTTGTAGCCCCAAACCGCCAGCAGCAGCACCAGCACGATCGAGCTGGCCGCACCGGCATAGTTCAGCATCTGCCCATAGCGCTGCGCCCTCAGGGGATCGCGCGCAGGCGCATAGACTGCATCCTCGAAATCGTCGAAGTCCACTTCCGCCATATCTGCCTCACCGGCGGGGTGATACGTGCCATCCCGCTCAACTGCCCCCCGGCGGGGTTCGAAAAAGCGCCTTGCCTAGCGCATTTCCTCTGCCGGAGTGACACCCAAGATAGCAAGGCCCGCAGAAATCACAACGCCCGTTGCACGCGCCAGCGCGATTTTGCTGGTGGATGTATCCGGCGCGCCCTCCTGCAGGAAACGAAGGCTGGTGTCGTCATTGCCCCGGTTCCACAGCCCGTGGAAATCGGACGCCAGTTCATACAGGTAAAACGCGATCCGGTGCGGTTCATTGCCCTTGGCGGCAATCTCGACCAGCCGCGGCCATTCCGCGATCTTCTTGGCCATGTCGATTTCCGCCGCATGAACCAACTTGGTCAGATCGGCCCCGGCGAGTGTCGCATCATCCACCGCCAGCCCCATCTCACGCGCCTTCCGCAGCACCGAATTGATCCGGGCCGAGGC
>JANLQT010000449.1:0-5090 GCA_031368035.1 Rhodobacterales bacterium
CGAAGGCACGGCGGCTGCCGGTGAGGCGTTCCAGCAAGGCGATCAACTTGAGTACGTGGGAGTGCTTCCAAGCAGGCCAGTAGATCGCAAGGTGAGTATGACCCCCAAGCCGAGATCCTACATCCCTGCCCCAGATGGCAACGAAGGGGGCGGGTGCCGGGGTTGGCGGCCGGCACCTTGAGAGTTCTGACCTGAGGTAGGCGTCTCGGTGTCGTTCGTCACGGCCTAGACAGTGCCCCTCATTATATTCGCCTGCCTCGACCAGTGCCGCCCATGTGATGGTGATGGCGAAGTTGAGCGGCGAGTCGATACTAAAGGCGAAGAGTGCGGCGTCAAGGAAGTTCCTGAGGCGGACTTTCTCGACCCGGCGCTGCTCAGGAGTGCAGACGTGATCCTGCCGCGCCTTCGGCTTGGCGGTGTCCATGATGGTGGTAGCGGTAGGTTCGTTCCGGGTCGGGGCGGCGGGCGAGGCGGCTACAGTAAGGGACCCGTAAGCAGATTCACCTTTCCATACTATATGAGCGTGCTGATGGCTCGGTCCCGTGCCCTCGTGAGACAAGGGTATTTCGCATGGTTGCCCAACGTTGTGCGTCGCAAGTTTTCCCATGGTTGTTCACTCAGAAACCTTGGAGGCCGAGTTCACGCTGGCCCGTCGCCGCAGAAAAGAGATGTGATTTGCCGCACCTTCCAATGCTGTAAGCCCGAGCCTTGGGCACAAAGAAGGATGTTGGTTGCCAGTGCTCGCTGTCGGGCCAGCAATGATCCAAGCGTCCCGCTTTGCCCGCAGGCAGGGCACGAATACGAGTTCTTGGCAACCTGACTGATCATCAGGCGGCGAAGACAACAGCACGCGCAGACCGATCAAAAGGCCTGTTACGGTGCGGACGATGGGGCCGGCACAAGGCAACTCACGAGACAAACTGATCGAAAATGGCGATGTATCAGGTTCGCGTTTCGTTTTTGCTTTGTCTTGATACTTTTTAGCACCCAAGATACTGATAGGACTAGGAATTCCTGCGGATTGCAAATCCGTGAAGACCGGTTCGATTCCGGTACCCGCCTCCAAGGGCTTTCCACAAGATCGACGGCTGTGCCGCCCGGCGTGGTCAGGCGGTGATGCGCATCGACATGCCGCCGTCCACGGTCAGCACCTCGCCCGTGGTGAATTCGTTGCAAATCAAGGTCATGGCGGCTTCGGCCACATCCGCCGCGCTGCCTTCGCGGCGCAAGGGGATGCGGTTGGTGGTATTGTGGGTCTTGGCGGCCTCGGTCATCGCGTCGTGAAAGCGGGTGCGGATGATGCCCGGGGCGATGACATTGACGCGGATGCCTTGGGCGGCATGGTCGAAGGCCAGCGCCTTGGCCAGGGGGATCAGGGCGCCCTTGACAGTTTGATAGGCGACCGAGTTCGGGCAGCCGCGCAAACCCGCGACCGACGAGACCAGAAGAACCGCCCCGCCTTCGCGCGCCAGATACGGGTGGGCGGCGCGAAAGAGGTGAAAGACCGGGTGGACGTGCAGGGCGAAGGCCTCCATCCAGGTTTCGCTCGTCAGGGCCAGCACGTTGCCGGACACCGGGCCACCGGCAGAATGGATCAGGATGTCGAGGCGGCCGAAATTGTCGCCGGCCTGTTCGACAAGGGCTGTGGCCTCGGCGGGGATGGAGACATCCGCGAGCGCGATGACCACCCGCTTTGGGCCGAATTCGGCGCGCAGAGCCTCGGCCTCGGGGGTCGGCGCGCGGCCGTTGACCATGACGCTGGCGCCCTGGGCCAGAAGGTGGCGCGCGATTTCAAGGCCAATGCCGCGCGTGCCGCCGGTGATCAGGGCGGTTTTGGCGGTTACGTCATACATGGGTCACGTCATACATGGGTCATCTCCTTTTGCCGTATTGTCCTTGCGTGCCCGCCCGCCCCGACGCGCCCGTGGGCGTCTTGGCGGAGCCTGGCCATGGACCTACCACGCCTTCACGCGCCGGTGTTGATGGATCGGTTTTCCTGAATCCGCGCGTCCATGTGCAGCAGGGTCACGCCGTCGGCGGTCTTGGTTGGCAGACTTTTCACATAGCTGATGATCCCCTGCCATTCCTTGATTTCCAGCGCTGGCCCCACAGGGTCACTGACCGCCTGGGCGATGCCCAGCGTGCCCATGGGCGGCAGAATATAGGGGTCGGATTGGCTTTGCGGCAGCGCATCGGTGCGCGATGACAGGGGCGCGCCGCCTTTCGTCTTGGGGGCCAGCGCCAGCGCGCCGTTGGTCGATTTGGGAATGGAGGCGAGAATGATCCCAAGGTAGAGATTGCAAGCGACGCTGTAGAGCGCGGCGGCGGTGCCCGAGATGTCGATGACGCGGTAGCCACGGTCAAGATCGCCGACCTCGATCCGGGTCACCGCGTCGAATTTCGGCCGCGACAGGTCATAATGGAATCGCATCCCCGAAACGCGAGGAAAGTACTGTCCGGGCACGTTTGGGTTACCCGGCAACAGATACTCCAGCGCGTTCTTGATCTCGCGCCCGGTCAGCCAGGCGACCACCAGCGAGCCACCCGCGCTTTGATCTGCGACACCGATGCCAAGCGGCGCCAGCAGGAAAAGGTCATAGGCCGACTGCACGCCGGAGTTGCCCTTCGGCAGCGCGGCTCGCACCATGCCCGCCGCATTCAGCCCCACATCCGCGCCGGCGGCATGGCGCAGCGCATCGGTCACCAGATTGCCCAGCGGCCGCGAGGCGTCCAGATCAAAGAACGTGTTCGGCCAGTCGCGGTCGATGATGGCAACCGGCTCGTCCATCGCCAGCCCACGCGGCGCAAAGACGATGCGCGAGGTTGCGGCCCTGAACCCGTCCACCGCCGCGATCAGGCGTGGATCACCGGGAATGGTGTCGTCCACGCTGTGCAAGTCATAAGAGACGACCGCGCGGCTGCGTCCGTCCATTCGCACCACCAGCTCGCCCAGGGCCTGACCGTAACAGCCGGCCTGCACGATGGGCGTGCCGTTCACGATGACCGGCGTCTGCATGAAGGTGTGGGTGTGGCCGCCGACGATCACGTCGATTTCGGGCACGGCCTTGGCAAGGTCCAGGTCGTCGCCTTCGGTGATTGGGCCGGTTGCAGGCTCGCGCACGCCGCCATGGCTCATGCAGATCACCACATCCGCGCCCTCGCCCCGCAGTTTTCGGGCCACGTCGCGCGCGATCTGGATCCTGTCCGGAAAGGTCAGCGCACCGGGGTTGATGGTGAACTGGATCGAATCCGGCCCCATGGCGCCGAACAGGCCAAAGCGGATGCCGCCACGCTCGATGATCATGTGGCTGCGGATCACCCCGTCCCGGCCAAGCTTCTTCAGACCGTCCAATTCTGGGTCGGTGGCGTCAAAGTTGGTGTTCGCGGCAAGGATTGCGGGCAGGTTGCCCGAGGCGCGGGCGGCGTTCACCGTGCGGGCCAGTGCGGGCGGGACCGAAGTCGAAATCATGGTTGCCGAAGGTGGTTGCATCGAACCCGGCCAAAGCCAGGCATTGGAACTCGGCGCCGGTTTCCTGACTCGCGCCGCCGAATGTAGTGCCGATGGTCGCATCGCCGATGTCGAGCACCAGCACCGGCCCTTCGATCTCGCGCGCTTTTCGGCGCAGGGCGATCAGAGTGGCAATGCGTTCGATGCCGCCGATCGTCATGTCGTCATTGACCGTCGCAGGCGAGTATTCCGAAGCGGGGCCGACCCCGATCAGGTTGGAATGCAGGTCATTGATGTGCAAGATGGTGAAAGTGGTTTTCATCGTTGCCCCCTGCGCTGCGGTTCCAGACCGTTTGGCAATCCTTGCTACACCTGCCGTCCCAGTGGCAATACCGAATTCAAGCCGCTTGAGGACTTTACTTTCCCGAGGCCCCCACTACGATTCCGAGTTCGGTGCGTGTTCGGACTGCCACGTTCCGCCTTGCTCAAAGCTTCCATTTCCGAAAGAGCGGCATGACAATCCCCCCTGCCCTTGCCAAACTGCGCCTGCCCGCCCTTGCCGCGCCGATGTTCCTGACCTCTGGCCCTGATCTGGTGGTGGAATGCTGCCGGGCGGGGGTGATGGGCAGCTTTCCGGCGCAGAATACCCGCTCGACTGCGGCGTTCGGCGACTGGCTGGACGAGATCGAGGGGCGGCTGGACCCGGATGGGGCGCCTTTTGCGGTCAATCTGATCGTGCACAAGTCCAACGCGCGGCTTCAGGCCGACCTCGCGCTGTGTGTGGCGCATAGGGTGCCGGTGGTGATCACCTCGCTGGGGGCGGTGAATGAGGTGGTGCAGGCGGTGCAGGCTTACGGCGGCATCGTCTTTCACGACGTGATCAGCCGGCGGCATGGCGAGAAGGCGGCAGAGGCCGGGGTGGACGGGGTGATCGGGGTCGCAGCCGGGGCCGGGGGCCATGCGGGCGCGATGTCGCCGTTCTCGCTGATGGCGGAGCTGCGCGAGGTGTTCGGAGGGTGCCTGGTCCTGGCCGGAGCGATCAACACCGGGGCGCAGGTGCTGGCGGCGCGGGCGATGGGGGCGGACATGGTCTCGATCGGGTCGCGCTTCATCGCCACGCGCGAGGCGACGGTCAGCGAGGCGCAGAAGGCGATGATGGTGGCCTCACGCGCGGCGGATGTGATCTATACGCCGGCGATTTCCGGGGTGCCGGCGAATTTCCTGAAACCCTCGCTGGTCGCGCATGGGCTGGATCTGGGCAAGCTGCCCGAGACCGGCCGGATGGATCTGGGGCACGAGGCCAAGGCCTGGAAAGACGTCTGGTCGGCGGGGCAAGGCGTGGGCGGGATCGGCGATGTGCCGGGGGCCTATGATCTGTGCCAACGGCTGATTGGTGAGTATGCCGACGCGCGGGCGCGGATCGCGGCGGACCCGTTCGGCGGGGTCTAATCAAGCCAAAAAGCGCCTCCGGCGGGGATATTTGAGGCTTCTGTGAGGGACGCGGGCTGTGAGGGACGCGGGCTGTGCAACGCGGAGTCTTGCACGCGTGCAAGAGTGTCTATCTTATTGAAAACGCAGTGTTTCGTTTTTTTGTTCAGATCCGGTTAACCATGAATCAGACCGGTTGCACATTGCGCCGATG
>JANLQT010000069.1:0-2430 GCA_031368035.1 Rhodobacterales bacterium
CGAGGAAGACGCCAACCTCGCCGGGGTCGGAGGAGTCGGTGAGGGTGGTGAAGAAGGTGGCGGAATTGACAGTGGTGTCGCCGGCCTTGTGCAGGTGCGACAGGGTCAGCGCGAGGGTGGTGCCGGCGATGCAATAGCCGACGACGTTGATCTTGGGCTGGTCGGTGATGCGTTTCACTTCGGTCATCGCGGTCAGGAAGCCGTCGCGGATATAGTCATCGAGGGAGGTATCGGCATAGCTGGGATCGGGGTTGACCCAGGAGACGACGAACAGGGTGAAGCCCTGTTCCACGATCCAGCGGACGAGGGAGTTCGCGGGCTTCATGTCGAGGACGTAGAACTTGTTGATCCAGGGTGGGAAGATCAGCAGCGGGATCTTGTGCGCGGTTTCGGTGGTGGGGGTGTACTGGATCAGCTCGAACATGCGGTTGCGAAAGACCACGCCGCCGGGGGTGGCGGCGATGTTCTGGCCGAGGGTGAAGGCCTTGGGGTCGGCGAGGGTCACCTGAATTTCGCCGTGGTGCGCCTCGACATCGGCAACGAGGTTTTCGAGGCCCTGCACCAGGCTTTCGCCGTCGGTGGCGATGGCTTTTTCAAGCGCGTCGGGGTTCAGGCCCAGGAAGTTGGTGGGGGCCATCATGTCGGTGATCTGCTTGGTGAAATATTCGACGCGCTTGCGTTCGGTCGCGTCCACATCGGCCATGTCGGCCACGGCGTCCTGCACGGCCTGGGTGTTGAGCAGGTATTGCTGCTTCACATAGGAAAACGCGGGGTTGGTGTCCCAGACCGGATTGGCGAATCGCTTGTCCTTGACCTCGACCACCGGAGGGGCGGCCTCGCCCTTCAGCATCGCTTGCTGCGCTGCAACATAATTTTGCAGCGTCTTGCCCCAATAGCTGACTTGATGTTCGACCACCTTGGCGGGGTTCTGCATCATGCCGGCCAACCAGGCGGCGGCGGCCTTCATGAAAACCTCTTGGCTCGGGCCATCCAGGCCCTGATCATGCGGTTTTCGCTGGGCAAGTGCGGTGACGAGGCGCGCGGACAGCACCTCGACACGGGCCAGATTCGCCTGCATCTTTTCCAGGTGCGCGGATGGGTCGCTGCCGTCTTCGGTTGTCATCTTAATGTTTCTTCCCTATTCTCGCTGCAAAGCAGCATAAAGTTGCGTCGCCAAAGGTGCGATGCGACCAATGCGCCCTGACCAGCAAGGAACGCGTCGATGAAGTATATGGCCACCTATGACTGGATGGAAAGCACCCGGAACACCGCGGAGTGGATGGGGGCGACCGCCCGCGCCATGGCGTCCTATCCGGCGGTGGCCTTGTCGATGAACCCGGTGATCCCGCTGATCGCGGCCTGGGGCGAAGTGGCCGAGCGCAGTTTCGGCCGGATGATCGCCAAGCCCGACTGGGGCATCAGGTCCATCGTCGGCCCGAACAGCCAGGACCATCTGGTCGATGTGGTGCCGGTGGTGGAAAAGCCGTTCGGCAGCCTGATCCATTTCTCGGTCCGCCGCCGCGACCCGATGGCGCGCAAGGTGCTGCTGGTGGCGCCGATGTCGGGGCATTATGCAACGCTGCTCCGCTCGACAGTGTCCAGTCTGCTGCCGGACTGCGACGTCTATGTGACGGACTGGCACAACGCCCGGGACATCCCGGTGTCGATGGGCAAGTTCGATATCGAGGATTACACGCTGTATCTGGTGGAGTTCATGCGCCATCTTGGCCCGGACACCCATGTGATCGCGGTGTGCCAACCGGCGCCGCTGACGCTGGCGGCCACCGCCTATCTGGCCGGGGAAGACCCCGCCGCCCAGCCGCGCAGCCTGACGCTGATCGGCGGGCCGGTCGATCCCGATGCCGCCGCAACCGACGTGACCGACTTTGGCCGCCGCGTCACCATGGGCCAGTTGGAGCAGACCGCGATCCAGCAGGTTGGCTTCAAGCACAAGGGCGTGGGGCGGATGGTTTATCCGGGCCTGTTGCAGCTTCAGGGCTTCATCTCGATGAACGCGGAACGCCATTCCAAGGCGTTCATGGAGCAGATTTTCAAGGTCGCCCGGGGCGAGGCGTCGGACCATGACGCGCACAACCGGTTTTATGACGAATATCTGTCGGTGATGGACATGACGGCAGAGTTCTACCTGTCCACCGTCGAGCGCATCTTCAAGAACCGCGAGATTGCCAAGAACGAATTCATCGTGGCCGGTCGCCATGTCGATATCGGCGCGATCACGCAAGTGGCGGTGATGACGGTCGAGGGCGAGAAGGACGATATTTCCGCCCCCGGCCAGTGCGTTGCGGCGCTGAAGCTGTTGACCGGCCTGCCGGAGGAAAAGAAGTCCCAGCATCTGGAGCCGGAGGCCGGGCATTACGGCATCTTCGCCGGGAAAAGCTGGCGGCTGAACATCCGCCCGCTGGTGCTGGG
>JANLQT010000455.1:0-2589 GCA_031368035.1 Rhodobacterales bacterium
GAACGGCGAGCCGAAGGATTACGGCTTTGCCGGCATGGTGCCCGGGCGTGACCTTCGCCAAGATCGATTACGCGGCGTTCGGCGGCAAGACCGGCGAGATGGGCGCGCAATGCGCCAATGAAAAGCTGGGCGGCGCGGGCAAGGCGCTGCTGGTGCTGCAAAAGGAAGGCACCGCCGGCAAGGCCGACATCGACGCCGCGATGCTGGCACAGTTCGCCGCTGGCTCGCCCGGGTCCAGCGTTGTCGCCACGATCATCACCTCGGAACGCGCGGAATCGCTCGACAAGGTGGCGCAGGTCTTGCAAGCGCATCCCGATATCAACGTGGTGATGACGGCGCATGATGAAGGCGCGCTGGGTGCGTTGGGGGCGTTCGAGGCGGCGGGGCTGGAAATGCCCTGCCTGATCGACGCGGGCGGCAATGACGAAGTGCTGGGCAAGGTGGCCGAGGGCAAGATCTATGCCTCGGTGGCGCTGAACTTCAAAGGCGATCTGATGCAGACCTTCGACAGCATTGCCACCATGCTGAAAGACCCGGCCGCCCCCGGGATGCAGACCGCAGTGCCGCTGGATGTGAAGACCAAGTAACCCCGGATGGCACCCCCCAAACCTGAACCCGGCGGCGCAGGGCAACCTGCGCCGACCTATCCCGGCGCAGGCCCGCGAGAGGGCGAGCACCTGCCCTTCGGGATCGCGGCGCTGGTGTTCATCCGCGAGCGCGGGATCGTCGTTCTGCTGGTGCTGCTGCTGGTGTTCTTCACCCTTTGGGACTGGCCCTATTTCGGCTCGGTTGCCAATGGACTGTTGATCCTGCAAGCCGCTTCGCTGACCGCGATCTTCGCGGCGGGGGTGGGGGTCGGGGCGCTGTCGGGCGCGCTGGACCTGTCGGTGCCGGGCACCGCTGCGCTGGCCGCCGTGACCTGCGGGTCGCTGATGACGGCAGGGGTGCCGATCTGGCTATGCCTGCTGGCCGGGCTTGCCATCGGTGTTCTGGCGGGAGTGGTCAACGGCGTGATCGCCCTGCGCGGGCTGAACCCGCTGGTGGTGACCATTGGCACGCTGTCGATCATGTCCGGCCTCGCCGCCGTGATCTCGGGCGGTTACAATATTTCCGGTCTGGATGCGCTGAAATTCATGGGCACGGCGCGGTATTTCGGCGTGCCGAGCCATGTCTATATCTTCGTCGTGGTCTTTGCCGCGCTGTGGTTCTTCCTGACCCAGACACGGCATGGCATCCGGCTGGTGGCGGTGGGCGGCAATGCCGAAGCCGTGCGCCGGGTCGGTATCAATGCCAGTGCCTATCAACTTCTCGGCTTCATCCTGTGCGGCACGCTGGCGGCACTGGCGGGGCTGATGCAGACCGCCAAGGTGACCGAGGCATCGCCCTCGCCCGATCCGGGCATTATCTTTCAGGCCCTGACCGCTGTAGCGCTGGCCGGGGTGTCGCTGTCAGGCGGGCGCGGGTCGCTGCCCAAGGTGCTGGTCGGCGCCGTGGTTCTGGCGACAATCGGCGACGGGCTGACCATCAAGGGCGTGCCGCCCTATTGGGCCACCGTCACCACCGGGGCGCTGATGATCGCAGCGCTGATCCTGGACAAGGCGCTGACCGCCACGATCTCGGCCCGGCTTGTCCAGGTCGGCAACATGTCGGTGCATGGCGGGGGACGCGCGAAATGACCGCCGCCCTGCGCCTGACCGGGATCGAGAAGCATTATGGCTATGTCAAAGCGCTGGACGGCGTGGATTTCCACGTCGGGCAGGGCGAGGTTGTCAGCCTGCTGGGCGACAATGGCGCGGGCACGTCCACGCTGCTGAAGGTGATGTCCGGGGCGCACCGCGCCAACCGGGGCAGGATCGAGGTGGGGGGGCAGGTCCACGCTTTCACCTCGCCGCATGACGCCGCCGCGGCCGGGATCCAGATGGTCTATCAGGACCTGGCGCTGATCGAGGCGCTGGACAACGCCACCAATCTGCAACTGGGGCAGGAGCCGCTGCGGCGGTTTCCGCTGAACCTGCTCGGCTTGGTTGACCGGCGCGCGATGCAGCAATCTTCGCTGGCGCAACTGGACCGGCTGGGCGTGCGCACCGCGCCCCCGACCCGTCCGGTCGAGATGTTGTCGGGCGGCCAGCGGCAGGTCGTAGCCATTGCGCGGTCCGCCGTGCGGGTGATGGAAGCGGGCAAGCCCGGCGTCCTGCTGATGGACGAGCCCACGGCGGCGCTTGGCTATGAACAGACCCGCATGGTCGAGGGGCTGATCCGCCGCATGGCCGATCAGGGCATCGCCATCGTGCTGGTGACGCACAACCTGCCTCTGTGCTTTGCGGTGTCGGACCGGATCGTGGTGATGAACCGGGGCCGCAAGATGGCGGATGTAAAGGCGGCCTCCACCGACCGCGATTCGGTGGTGGGCTGGATCACCGGCACCCGCGCCCCGCAGATCGACCCAGAAGCCTGAAGGTGAGGCGGTGGCCGACGGTGAAGCAGCGGAGGCTTCGCCATTGCTTTTCGTGAAGAAGATCGGGGGTTTCACACCCCCAAACCCCCGTGGAGGTATTTGTCCCGCGGTGATGAGACGAAGGCAGGGCCTTG
>JANLQT010000149.1:0-13655 GCA_031368035.1 Rhodobacterales bacterium
ACCTGATCTGGGCCCGCGCCGACCTGCTGCTGTTCCGCGCAAGCTGACCCATAACGCCGCGCGCGCCGCGGTTACGAACCTTACCACTTCGTTAATTTTAAAATGCAAGCCCTTGATTTCATTGACTCCAAAAAAGTGTCCGCAGTGGACACTTTTTTACCGCGTCCGGTCAAACTCCGGATCGGCCCCCGGCACCGGGTCATAGCCATGCCCGCCCCAAGGGTGGCAAGAACACAGCCGCCGGGTCGCCAGCCAGCCGCCGCGCGCCGCCCCATGCCGCTCCAGCGCCTCCAGCGCATAGACCGAGCAGGTCGGCTGATACCGGCAGCCATGGCCAACCCACGGCGACAGCAGCAGTCGGTAGGCGCGGACGGGCAAAGCGACGATCTGGGCGGCGGGGGTCATCATGTGGTCATTTCGGCCGGTGCAGGATGTTCAGCGCCAAAGATAGGTCGCCCACCAGGTCCTGCCAAGCGCGGTCCACCGTCGCACCCGGCCGCGCCACCAGCACATAGTCCCAGCCCGGCACAGCGACCGGCGCCAGCACCAGCCGCGCCAGTTCCCGCATCCGCCGCTTGGCCCGGTTGCGGAACACCGCGTTGCCGATCTTCTTGGACGCCGTGAACCCGACCCGCACCACCGGATTGTCATCCAACCGAGCCCGCGCCTGCACCAGCAGCCCCGCCGTGCCCTGCTTGCGCGCCTGCGCCGCCCGCAGATAATCCGCGCGCAGCCGCAGCACTTCCAGCTTCGGAAATGACAAAACCGCCGAGGGCGTCTCGGGTGCCCTGGCGTCAAGCACGGGGTCCGAGTCCATCGGCGGTGTCATGGCTTGGCTCCTCGGCTTCCGGTCAGACCGGAAGCAGGCACTCAGGCTGACAGCTTCTTGCGGCCCTTGGCGCGGCGGGCAGCCAGCACAAGACGGCCGCCTTTGGTGGCCATGCGGGCGCGAAAGCCGTGGCGGCGGGCGCGAACCAGGTTCGACGGTTGAAAGGTGCGCTTCATCGCTTGAAACTCCATCACGCAGGCAGCCAAGACCCGACGGATTCGGGCGCGGCAATTTGAAGCCCGTGCTTTACGGTCAGGTTCGGGGCAAGTCAACGTCCGCTTCGGCCTCTGCAGGAACTTTCTTGGCGCGTCTCGAAAGCCAGGCTGCGATCCGGCAAGGTTTGGCGCCTTTGCCCAGCTTGCGTCGTCACGGCACTGGCATTCCCGCCCGCTTCCTGACCATCTGTCCCGCAGACCATGACCCAAACCTTCCTGCAAGCCCTGTTGCGCCACCTGCCGCTGATCGCCATCGCCGTTGCTGCGGTGTTGGGACTGGTGTTCTTCGGCCACTATCTGAACTTCCACACGCTGGAACGAAACCGCGCCCAGCTGCTGGCGCTGCGCGATGGCCATTACGCCCTGACCAGCATCGCCTTCATCCTGATCTATACATTCGTGGTCATCACCTCGATCCCCGGCTCGCTGATCCTGACCATGACCGGCGGCTTTCTGTTCGGCATGTTTCCGGGTGTGCTTTACAATGTCATCGCGGCCTGGACCGGCGCGGTGATCGTGTTTCTGGCGGCCCGGACCAGCCTTGGCCACGAGATCGCCGCCCGCATCGCCAAACGCGGCGGCAGGGTCGGCCGCCTGCAATCGGCCCTGATCGAGCATGAATGGTCGGTCCTGTTCTCGATGCGGCTGATCCCGGTGCTGCCGTTCTTCATCACCAACCTGGTCCCGGCGTTTGTCGGCGTCGGTTTCACCGCTTTCGCCGTCACCACCCTGATCGGCATCATCCCGGGCGATCTTATCTACACCGCGCTGGGCGACGGGCTGGGCGAGGTGTTCGACGCCGGCGAGGTTCCGCATCTCGACATCATCCTGCAACCGAAGTTCCTCTACCCCCTGCTCGGCCTTGCCGTGCTGTCGCTGCTGCCCTTCTTTATGCGCCTGATCCGCCGGTCCCGCTCGTGACCCTTCTCACCCCTGACCTTTGCGTCATCGGCGCCGGGTCGGCCGGCCTGTCCGTTGCCGCGGGGGCCGCCCAACTCGGCGCCTCGGTCGTGCTGATCGAGGGCGGGCAGATGGGGGGCGACTGCCTCAACCACGGCTGCGTGCCGTCCAAAGCGCTGATTGCCGCAGCCCAAGCGGCTGAACGGGTGCGTCGGGGCGGGCCCGGCGTGGCGCCCACGCCGCCGCACGTCGATTTCCCGGCCACCATGACCCATGTCCGCCGATCCATCGCCACCATCGCCCCGCATGACAGCGAGGCGCGGTTCACCGGACTTGGCGTGACGGTGATCCGCGGCTGGGCCAGCTTCACCGGCCCGCGCGAGATTGCCGTGGGCACCACCCGCATCCGCGCCCGCCGGTTCGTTCTGGCCACCGGCTCGCGCCCGCGCATCCCCGACCTGCCGGGGCTGGCCTCTGTCCCCTATCTGACCAACGAAACACTGTTTGACGTTCCCGAACTTCCCTCCCACCTGCTCATCCTCGGCGGCGGCCCGATCGGATGCGAGATGGCCCAGGCCTTCCGCCGCCTTGGGGCCAGCGTCACGCTGATCCAGCGCGGCACGATCCTGCCGCGCGATGACCCAGCCGCCGTTGCCCTTGTCCGCGCCCAATTTGTCGCCGAAGGCATCCGCGTGATCGAGCGGGCCACCATCGCCCGCGCCGAGTCCGGCCCAAGCCTGACCCTGGCGACGGGCGAGGTCGTGGTTGGCAGCCACCTGCTGATCGCCTGTGGCCGCGCCCCGGCGCATGACCGTCTGAACCTGGCCGCCGCCGGGATTGACGCGACGGACAAGGGCATCACCACCGACCGCCACCTGCGCACCACCAACACTCGGGTGTTCGCCATCGGTGATGCGGCAGGTCGCGAGCAGTTCACCCATGTCGCAGGCTATCACGCCGGCCTTGTCGTGCGACGTGCGCTGTTCGGCCTGCCCGCGCCGCTGCGGGCGGATCATATCCCGCATGTAACCTTCACCGATCCCGAACTGGCGCAGGTCGGCCTGACCGAGGCTGCAGCGCGCCTGTGCTATGGCGCCGCCCTGACCGTGGTGGAAGCGCCCTTCGCGCGCAATGACCGGGCGGTCACCGAAGGCCAGACGGCCGGCTTCCTGAAGGTCATCATCCACAAGGGCCGTCCCATCGGTGCGACCTTGGTCGGCCCCGGCGCAGGCGACCTGATTACCCCCTGGTCGCTCGCCCTCGCCGCCCACATGAAGATGTCCGCCATGGCCAGCCTGATCACGGCCTACCCAACCCGGTCTGACATCACCAAAGCTGCGGTCTCGGCCTATTATTCCCCGCGCCTTTTTGCTAACCCTTGGGTCAAACGCGTGGTGTCAGTCGTGCAGCATTTCCTGCCCTGACCCGTAAAACAAGGCGAAGGGCGGGAATGGCGGCCTTCTGGCGGTTCTTCAACACGCTGTCGGGGCGGTTCCTGCTTCTGACACTGGCCTTCGTCATGCTGGCCGAGGTGCTGATCTTTGTCCCCTCCATGGCCCGCTTCCGCGCCGATTTCCTGCTCTCGCGCCTGAAAGAGGCGCAGATTGCCGCCATCAGCCAACTGGCCGCCGACAATTCCCTGTCCCCCGACCTTGAGGCAGAGCTTCTGAAGAACGTCGGGGTCTACAACGTCGTTCTCCGCCGCAACGAGGTGCGCCAGCTTCTGCTGTCGTCGTCGATCCCCTCGCCCATTGCCGCGACCTTCGATCTGCGCGAGGCGGGACCGCTGCAACTGATCGGTGACGCCATGGCGGTGCTGGTCCAGCCGGACGACCAGGTGATCCGCGTCATCGGCAGTCCGGTGCAGGCGGGCGGCACGCTGATTGAAATCACCTTGCAATCCGCCCCCCTGCGCGCTGCGATGCTGGACTACGGTCTGCGCATCCTGGCCCTGTCGGCACTGATTTCCGGCGTGACAGCGGTGCTTCTGTTCATCGCCGTGCGCCGCCTTCTGGTCATGCCGATCCGCCGCGTCGTCCGGCACATGCAGGCCTATGCCGAGGCACCCGAGGACATCCGCCGGTTTATCACACCCCAGGCGCGGGTGGTGGAACTGCGCGTGGCCGAAGAGGCGCTGCAAAGCTTGCAGACCCAGCTGACCGGCGCCCTGCGCCAGAAGGAACGTCTGGCGCAACTGGGCAGCGCCGTCGCCAAGATCAGCCATGATCTGCGCAACATCCTGACGACCGCCCAACTGTTCGCCGACCGGATCGAAGGCTCGAACGACCCGCTGGTTGCGCGCTCTGCGCCGAAACTGGTGAACTCCATCGCCCGCGCCGCCAACCTGTGCGAAGCGACGCTGGCTTTTGGCAAGGCCGAAGAAGCGCCCCCCCGCCTGGCCAGGCTGGCCCTGCGCCCGCTGATCGAAGAAATGGCCGAAGGCGAGCGCCTTTATGAACCGGGCCTGGTCAGCGGCCTGATCGATGTGCCGCCCGGCCTGACGATCCGGGCGGATGGCGAACAACTGCACCGCGTGCTGACCAACCTCGTGCGCAACGCCCGGCAGGCCATCGAATCCATGGGCAAGCCCGGCACGATCGAAATCTCGGCTGGCGAAAGCGATCTGGACTGGTGGATTCGCGTCGGCGATTCTGGCCCCGGCCTACCGCCCAAAGCCCGCGACCATCTGTTCGCCGCGTTCCAGGGCGGCGCGCGGCAGGGCGGCACCGGGCTTGGTCTCGCCATCTCGGCAGAACTCGTCAAAGGGCACGGCGGCCGGCTGGAGCTTTTGAAGTCCGACAGCGAGGGAACGGAATTCATGATCCGCCTGCCCAAGCAAACCGATCCGGCCGAGATCGGGTAAGCTGTTCGTTCAACCTGCCGGCCAGCCTTCCGGTCGGCCTGCCGCGTCGTTGTCAGCCCGGTGCTGCCCCTCATCCAGATTGGCGACGATCAATTGAAGCAGCGCCATCAGGCGCCCGGTGTCGTCCCCGCCAAGTCCTGCAAGCGCCCGGTCCACCACCAATCCCATGCGCGCCCGCGCTTCTGGCAGCGCCTGCCGCCCCGCTTCGGTCAGGGCGATATCGGCTGACCGCCGATCCTTGGCACTTGGCGCGCGCGTGATGATCCCGTCGCGCTCCATCCGGGCCAGCAGCGCCGCCATGGTCGGCTGCTCGATGCGGGAAATCGCCGCGAGAGTCTTCTGGGTCAGCGGCCCCTTGTCCTCCAGGGCGATCACCACCGGCAAATATGCCATGCCCAGTCCCAAGGGCCGCAACTCCTGCTCAAACGCCCTCATGATCAGCCGCGAGGCATGGTTGACCCAGAATGTGGGGCTCGCCTCTGGCGCCCAGCCGGGTTCGGCCGGTTTGATGGGGTCCTGGGAAGGCTTTATGTGCATAGTATGCTATCTATATCTCGATCAAGTGGCACCCTGAAGGGAAATGGCATGACCGCCCCCACCACAAGCACAGAATTTGACCGCGTCTATCAAGGCGGCATCACCCCCTGGGGCGATCTGCGCATCCCGCCAGAGGTGAAGGCACTGGCCAAAGGCCGCGAGGGCCAGCGCAGCAAGGAACTCGGTTGCGGCCTGGGGCGGTTCAGCCGGTGGCTCTCCGGTCAGAGACTTCTGGCCACCGGCGTCGATTTCTCGGCCATCGCCATCGCGAAGGCGCGTGCCCGGGGTGAGGGGCTTTCCGGCTTGCATTACGAAGTCGCCGACGTCACCGCGCTGCCCGACCTCGGCGGCCTGTTCGCGATGGCCTTCGACGTGGGCTGTTTTCATTGCCTGCCGCCCGAAGGCCAACAGGCCTATGCCTTCAGCCTTTCCTGCCAGTTGTGCCGCGAAGCGCCCGCTCTGATCTGGGCGCTGGATCAATCCCCCTCCAACCTGGCGCTGAACCCCTCGACGCTCGCCGCTGCTCTGGCCCCGTATTTTACGCTGGAACGGGCCACCCCAAGCCGCCGCCGCCTCGCCGCGTCCCACTGGTACCACCTGAGCCGCAACGCCTGACGCCGTTACGCCTGACGTTGCCCCTGACAGAAAGCCTCTTGTAATGCCCCCGCGATCCGACTAAATCCCCGCCCACTGCGGACCCGTAGCTCAGCTGGATAGAGCATTAGACTACGAATCTAAGGGTCGGGCGTTCGAATCGCTCCGGGTCCGCCAAAGAATTCAGGGGCTTGGGCAGAAATGCCGGAGCCCCTTTGTTTTATGGCTACCGCCTGGCGGCCACGGCAGGCGCTGTCGGACGCAATTCCATCAAGATGAAAGAAGGCAAGCGTTCGCCGCTTGGGCGCATCCTGGGGCGACCCGCTTCAGGGACCGCGATCTCCACAAGACCAGGAAGGGCCGGCACCTTCTGGTCGGGCCGTACCCTGTTTTGGTTGCGGAATCGCACCCTTCTCAAGCGCTGTTCGGGCATGAGGATACCGATGCGTTCAGCGGGCCGGCGGTGGCGCGCGTTGAACTCCATGTGCCTCAGCTCAGCGCTTGCAACCTGGCGATGCCAACCAAGGCATCCGCGGAATAGGGCAAGATGAACACGCGCTGCGCAAGACCGCCCGTCACGCGCTTGACCTGGGCGGCCTCTGCCGCGATGCGGCCCAGCAGCAACGGGTCTTGGGTCTGTGAGCCGGACATGCCCTTGTTGATTACCCGGGCAAAGGGCGCGATGCCCGCACGCTGAAGGTCAGCTTGCAGGGCTGCCGCCTCGGACACCGGCGTTGTTTCGGGAAGGGTGACCAGGATGACGCGGGTGTAATCGGGGTCTTGCAGGCGCATCAACGGGGTCGTCAGCTTGCCATGTGCCTCTGGACCAAGCTGGCGGGTCATCTCGCGGTGGTAGGCCCCGGTTGCGTCCAACAAAAGCAGCGTGTGCCCGGTCGGCGCGGTGTCCATGACGACGAACGCGCTGCGGGCTTCGGCGACCCCGCGCGAAAAGGCATGGAACACCGCGACCACTTCAGTGCAGGGCGAGGCCAAGTCCTCGCGCAGAAGGTCGCGGCCCGCGTCATCCAGATCACGGCCCTTGGTGGACATGATCTTGTCGATGTAACGCAAGGTTTCGACGTCCGGGTCGATACGGTCGACCGTCAGGCCGGACATCGTGCCGTCAACCACAAGGCTGACATGCGCCGCGGGGCCTGTGGTCGTCAGGTGTACGCTGTGGCCCCTTTTGGTAAGCCCGACCGCGATGGCCGCGGCAACCGTGGTCTTGCCGACGCCCCCCTTGCCCATCACCATGATCAATCCGCGATCCCCGTTGGCGAGTGCATCCACCAAGCGGTCAAGGTGAGGCAGATCGGGCATGGCGGTCGCCTTGGCCCCAAGGGAGGGCGCATCACCCTGCGATCCCATCAGGGCACGCAGGGCGGTCAGACCCACCATGTCAAAGCTGCGCAGGGGCACCTCGCTTCGCGGCATGTTGGACAAGGGCAGCGGCAGCGCCTGCAAAACCGCCTGTTGTTCCCGCTCTATGGCCAGCGCCACCGCATCGTCCTGGCGCGCGGCATGAAACACGCCATTGACCGCAAGGTGCTGGCCCCGCAGTCCAAGGGCCGACAATTCCGCCGATGTTCTCGCCGCCTCTCTGATCGCGCCGGTGTCGGGGCGCGTGACCAGGATGATGGTCGTCTCGGCAGGGTCACCCAAGGATGCCAGCGCGGCACGAAACCGGTCTTCCTGCATCTTCAGGCCGGAATGCGGACCCAGACAGGACGCGCCCCGTTCGTTGGCTTCCAGAAACCCGGTCCAGGCCTTCGGCAGGCTCAACAGCCGCAATGTGTGCCCGGTCGGTGCCGTATCGAAGATCACGTGGTCATAACCTGCCGAGCCTTCGCCCAGCAGGCCGACGAACGCGTCGAATGCGGCGATTTTCCGTGGTGCAGGCGCCGGAAAGCTGCTCGCGTACGGTGGCGCGTTCCCTGGCATCCGCCTCGGGCCCAAGTTGGTCCAGCACGCGAAGGCGATAGTCTTCCGAGGCCGCTTCCGGGTCGATATTAAGCGCCCAAAGGTTCGGAACGCCCGGCACGCCGCGCGGATGATCGGAAAGCCGAACGGCCAGCATCTCGTCAAGATTGGAAGCCGGATCTGTGCTGACCAGCAGCACCCTGCGCCCGGCATCCGCCAAAGCGATGGCGCAGGCGCAGCTGAGCGAAGTCTTTCCGACCCCGCCCTTGCCGGTGAAGAACAGGAACCGGGTCGGGTTGGTCAGGATCGGCAGATTTGTCATCATGTGCCATTGCTGGTGCGGCCCTGACGCTAAGGCCTGGCGGCCAAAAGCGTCTTGATCTCGCGCAAGGTGGCGCACCGTTTTTTTGGGGGGCGCTTTTGTTACAAAAGCTTCACTTGGATTCCATGTTGTTTCCAGTATTCGTGAATTATGGAATCAAAAGACTTCACTGACGCCTTCGCCACGCTGGGCCACCCTGGGCGCCTCGCCGTGTTCCGCCTGCTGATGCGGTTTGCGCCGCAAGGCGTGCGACCGACGGAGATCGCCGAGGCCCTGACCCTCAAGCCGAACACCCTGTCGCACCACCTGTCCGAACTGGAGGCGGCGGGGCTGATCGGGGTGGATCGACAGGGGCGGTCGTTGTTCTACAGCGTTCGGCTGGATCAGGTGGCGGACCTCGTCGGCTACCTTGTCAACGACGCGGGCCGGGGGCGGCCAGACATTGCCGCGAACCTTAAGGCGCTCGCGCCACCAGCTGTCACGGATCGGCCCCGGAATGTGCTGTTCATCTGTTCGGGCAATTCTGCGCGGTCGATCTTCGCCGAGGCGATCTTGCGGGATGCGGGCCGGGGCCGGTTTGCCGCGTTTTCGGCGGGCACAAAGCCGGGCTCGCAGGTCAATCCCCGCACAGCCCTGGTCTTGGCGCGCGCCAATCTGGACGTGTCCGGCCTTCGTGCCAAGCATGTCTCGGAGTTCGAAACGCCCGGCGCGCCGGTGATGGATTTCGTGTTCACGGTCTGTGACAAAGCCGCGTCCGAGGATTGCGCGCCTTGGCCGGGGCAGCCGATGACGGCCTATTGGGGCGTGCCCGATCCGGTGAAGGCCACGGGTGACGATGCCCAGAAGACCGCCGCGTTCAGTCGCGCCTATGACGAGCTGCGCCGCAGGATCACCGCTTTCACGGCGCTGCCCTTCGCCGATCTGGGCAAGACCGCCCTGCAACATCACCTTGATACGATAGGACTGTCATGACCCGCATCGCCCTGAACGGCCTTGGCCGGATCGGCAAACTTGCCCTGCGCGATCTGATCGACACCGGCGCGGGCGGCGAGATCGTGCTGATCAACGATCCCATGGGCGAACCAGAGCAGCATGCCCTGCTGATGGAGTTTGACTCAGTGCATGGCCGCTGGCCGCGCGCCATCGCCTTTGACGACACCAGCCTGACGCTGGAAGGGCAGAAGATCAGGCTGACCGCGGCCAAGCGGATCGAGGACTTGCCGCTGGCCGAACTCGGTGTCGATCTGGTGATCGACTGCACCGGGGTCTTCAAGACCGCCGCCAAGGTCGCACCCTACTATGCCGCAGGCGCCAAGAAAGTCGTCGTGTCGGCCCCGGTGAAGGACGGCGGGGCGCTGAACCTCGTCTATGGCGTGAACCACCACCTGTATGACCCGGCGGTGCATGATCTGGTCACGGCGGCCAGTTGCACGACCAACTGCCTCGCCCCGGTGGTGAAGGTGATCCACGAAGGCATCGGCATCCGCCACGGCTCTATCACCACGATTCATGACGTGACCAACACCCAGACCCTCGTGGACCGCCCGGCCAAAGACATGCGCCGCGCGCGCTCGGCGCTGATGAACCTGATCCCGACCTCCACCGGGTCGGCCACGGCGATCACGCTGATCTACCCGGAACTTGCCGGCCGCCTGAACGGCCATGCGGTGCGGGTGCCGCTGCTGAACGCCTCGCTGACCGACTGCGTGTTCGAAGTGGCGCGGGAAACCTCGGTCGAAGAGGTGAACGCCCTGTTCAAGGCGGCGTCCGAGGGGGCGCTGAAAGGCATTCTGGGGTTCGAAACCCGTCCCCTGGTGTCGTCTGACTACCTCAACGACCCACGGTCTTCGATCATCGACGCGGCCAGCACCATGGTCATCGCGGGCACCCAAGTGAAGGTCTACGCCTGGTATGACAACGAATGGGGCTATGCCTGCCGGCTGGCCGACATCGCCCGCATGGTTGCGGGGGCGATGTGAGCGACGCACCCGCCGCAAATCCGCCCGCCAGTGGCCTGCGCGCCTATGCGGCGGTGACGGCGGCCTATTGGGCCTTCATGCTGACCGATGGCGCGCTCAGGATGCTGGTGCTGCTGCATTTCAACGGGCTGGGGTTCTCGCCGATCCAATTGGCCTGGCTGTTCCTGCTGTATGAGGTCGCGGGCATCGTCACCAACCTTTACGCGGGCTGGATCGCCGCGCGCTTCGGGCTGGCGACGACGCTGTATCTGGGGCTGGGCGTGCAGTTCGCGGCCCTGGTGGCGCTGGCGCAGTTGGACCCGGCGTGGAGCATGACCGCCTCCGTCGCCTTTGTGATGGCGGTCCAGGGCGGGTCGGGCGTCGCCAAGGACTTGGCTAAAATGTCGTCGAAGTCGGCGGTGAAGGTGCTGGCGCCCAAGGGGGACGGCGCGCTGTTCCGCTGGGTGGCGGTGCTGACCGGATCGAAGAACGCGGTGAAGGGGTTCGGCTTCTTTCTTGGTGCCGCCTTGCTGGGGCTGGTCGGGTTCAAGGCCGCGATCTGGGGGATGGCGGCGGTTCTGGCGGCGATCCTGCTGGCGGTGATGGCCTTTCTGCCCAAGGGTCTGCCACCGGGCAGGAAGGACGCCAAGATCTCGCACATCTGGTCAAGGGACCCGCGCATCAACCGCCTGTCGCTGGCGCGGATGTTCCTGTTCGGGGCGCGGGACGTGTGGTTCGTCGTCGGCGTGCCGGTCTATTTCCAGTCCGTCCTGTCGGATGGCACGCCCGACAGCCGCCGTGCCGCCTTCTTCCTGATCGGCGGCTTCATGGCGCTGTGGACCATCGCTTACGGTGCCGTTCAGGCCTTCGCCCCGACCCTTCTGCGGGTCAGGGGCCAGCCCGAGGCGGCGATCATCGACAAGGCGATCCTGTGGGCCGCGATGCTGGTGCCGATCCCGCTGGTGCTGGCGGCACTGGCGCTCGCGGTGCCGGTGCCTGCCTTGTGGTTCACCCTGACACTGGCCCTGGGGCTGTTGACGTTCGGCTTTGTCTTTGCCGTGAACTCCTCGGTCCATTCCTACCTGATCCTCGCCTTCGCAGCGTCCGAACGGGTGTCGATGGATGTGGGCTTCTATTACATGGCCAACGCCGCCGGGCGCCTGCTGGGCACCGCCCTGTCCGGCATCAGCTTCCAGCTTGGCGGCCTGCCGCTGTGTCTGGCCACCGCAGGCGCCATGGCGGCAGCAAGCTGGCTGGCCTCTCTGCGCCTGCGCGATCAGCCCGCATCAACCCATCTGCCCACCGCCTGACAAGGACAAACCCTTCCAACCTGATGAGGAGATCAGACATGGCCGACAGACCTTTCAGCGTGCTGTTCCTGTGCACCGGCAATTCCGCCCGCTCGATCCTCGCCGAGGCGATCCTGAACCGCGAAGGCATGGACCGGTTCGACGCCTTTTCCGCCGGATCGCACCCCAAGACCGCGCCGCATCCCTATACCATCGACCTGCTGAAGCGCCTGAACCACGATGTCAGCCAGGTCCGCTCGAAAAGCTGGGACGAGTTTGCGGCGCCGGGCGCACCACGCCTGGATTTCGTGTTCACGGTCTGCGACCAGGCGGCGGCCGAGCAATGCCCCTATTGGCCGGGCCAGCCGATGACCGCGCATTGGGGCATGCCGGACCCGGCGGCGGTAACGGGCAACGAGGCGGAAAAGCGGCTGGCGTTCTCGGAAGCCTACCGGATGCTGCGCAACCGGATTTCGATTTTCGTCAGCCTGCCGATGGGGTCGCTGGACAAGCTGGCCTTGCAAGAACGGCTGGACTCCATCGGCAAGACTGACGCGGAGGCAGCGCAGGAATGAGGTTCAGCCCGTCGCGCCGACTGGCGGCAGAGGCACTGGGCACCGGGCTTCTGGTCGCCACGGTGGTCGGCTCTGGCATCATGGCGCAAAGCCTGACCCAGGATACGGCGCTGGCGCTTTTGGGCAACACCCTGCCCACCGGCGCGATCCTCGTCGTGCTGATCACCACCCTGGGGCCGGTGTCGGGCGCGCATTTCAACCCGGTCGTGACGATGGTCTTTGCGCTGCGACGAGACTTGGCGGTCGGCTTGGCGCTGGCCTATGTCGCGGCGCAGATCTGCGGCGGCATTCTGGGAAGCTGGCTGGCGCATGCGATGTTCAGCCTGCCGATCCTTGAGGTGTCACAAAAGGCCCGCACCGGCACCGGGCAATGGCTTGCCGAAGGTGTTGCGACCTTCGGGCTTCTCGCCACGATCCTGGGTGGGGTCCGGTTCCGTGCCGAGGCGATACCGTGGCTTGTCGGGCTTTACATCACGGCGGCCTATTGGTTCACCGCTTCGACCAGCTTCGCCAACCCCGCTGTCGCCATCGCCCGCGCCTTCAGCGACACGTTCGCGGGGATAAGGCCCGCCGATGTTCCGGCCTTCATTCTGGCGCAGGTCATCGGCGCGCTGCTTGCGGCGGCGGTGTTTGGCTGGCTCTTCACCTCCGAAGGCGAGGCGTGAAAGCGGTCGGTACTTCGAGAATTATCGAAATACCGATTGACGGCGTCTTGGGGGCTGGATAGGCTATTTCCATGAATATCGAAATAGCGGCCAAACAACTCGAATCCCTTGGCAGCCCGACAAGGCTCCGCATCTACCGCACGCTGGTCAGGGCCGGGCAAGCCGGCATGTCCGTCGGAACCCTTCAGGACCGGATGGGCATAGCAGCCTCGACCCTGTCGCATCATGTGAAAAGCCTGGTTGATACCGGATTGATCACGCAGGAACGGGTGGCGACCTCGTTGATCTGCCGGGCCGAATATCCCGCGATGCGGGCGCTGATCGGCTACCTGGCCGACGAATGCTGCGCGGATGAGGCGGTAACGCCGCGCCAAACCTCTGTGGAAGCGTGAGTTATTTGCGTTCTATTTCGAATGAACCGGAACGACAGAAGGAGTGTTGAGATGACGGACCTGAAATCTTTGCCCGTGCCCTTGCCCGTGGCCGTGATCGGTGCCGGGCCTGTCGGCCTTGCCGCCGCTGCCCGGCTGATCGAGCGGAACCTGCAACCGGCGATCTTCGAGAAGGGCCAGCAGGTCGGCGCGGCGATTTCCGACTGGGGGCACGTGCAGGTGTTCTCGCCGTGGCGCTACAACATCGACGCTGCGGCAGCGGCCATGCTGGACGCCGCCGGGTGGCAACGGCCCTGCTGGACGCCGCCGGGTGGCAACGGCCCGAGGCCGACGCGCTGCCAACCGGAGCAGAGATCGTTCGGAACTACCTGAAGCCGCTCGCAAACCTGCCCGCGATTTCCGGGGCTTTGCGGCTGGGTGCAACGGTCGAAGCCATCGTCCGGCAGGATCGCAGCCGGATCGGGTCAAAGGATCGCAGCAAGGCCCCGTTTGTGGTGGTCTGGCGCGACGCCGAAGGCCGGCAGCAGCGGACACTGGCGCGGGCGGTGATCGACGCTTCGGGCACTTGGGGGCAATGGAACCCCAGCGGGCTGGAC
>JANLQT010000319.1:0-2132 GCA_031368035.1 Rhodobacterales bacterium
CCGCGCCACGCCCTCGGTCGAGGCGCGGCTGTTGCCGAACTTTGCCGGACGGTTGATGGAAGAGGAACTGCGCGCGCTGGACGCGGCATTGGGCAATCCGGCACGGCCGGTCGTCGCCGTCGTGGGCGGGGCGAAAGTGTCGTCGAAGCTGGAATTGCTGGGCAATCTGGTGACCAAGGTTGACCATCTGGTGATCGGCGGGGGAATGGCGAATACCTTCCTGGTGGCGCAGGGGATCGAGGTCGGCAAGTCGTTGGCCGATCGGGACATGGCGCCGATCGCGCTGGATATTCTGGCCAAGGCGCGCGCGGCCGGCTGCCAGATTCACCTGCCCATCGACGTGGTGGTGGCGCGCGCGTTCAAGGCACATGCGGCCAACGAGACGCTGCCTTCGACCGGCTGCCCCCCGGATGCGATGATCCTGGACGGCGGCCCCGCCACGGTGGCAGAACTGGTGCGGGTGTTCGGCCAGTGCAAGACCTTGATCTGGAACGGGCCTTTGGGCGCGTTCGAATTGTCGCCGTTCGATGCGGCGACGGTTGCGGCAGCGCGGGCGGTGGCGGAGTTGACTCGGGCTGGCAAGCTGGTGTCGGTCGCAGGCGGCGGCGATACGGTCGCGGCGCTGAACCAGGCCGGGGTTGCCAGCAGCTTCACCTTCATCTCGACAGCGGGCGGGGCGTTTCTGGAATGGATGGAGGGCAAGACCCTGCCCGGCGTTCAGGCGCTGATGGACTGACACGGGACCGATTGCAGACTTTGAGCCGGGCCCTTATCGAAGGGCCACGCCAGATCAGGAGAGACCATGCGCACGACAAGAACCGTTCAGAAGATTCTGTCCCATTACGAGGGCGAAAATCCCGGTGTGAAGACCAACCTGGCCCGGATGCTGATGGAGGGCAAACTGGGCGGCACCGGCAAGATGATCATCCTGCCGGTGGATCAGGGGTTTGAACACGGGCCGGCGCGGTCGTTTGCGGTGAACCCGGCGTCCTATGATCCGCATTATCACTATCAGATGGCGGTGGATGCGGGGCTGTCGGCCTATGCCGCGCCCTTGGGGCCGCTGGAGGCGGGGGCGGATACGTTTGCCGGGCAGATTCCGACGATTCTGAAGGTGAACAGCGCCAATTCGCTGCTGCCGGGGATCGCGCCGAAGACGCAAGCCATCACCGGGTCGGTGGATGATGCGCTGCGGCTGGGATGTTCGGCGATCGGGTTCACGATCTATCCGGGCTCTTCGGCCTCGCTGGACATGTTCAGCGACATTGCGGACATGCGGCGCGAGGCGGCGGCCAAGGGGGTTGCGACGATCATCTGGTCCTATCCGCGCGGCGAGGATCTGGACAAGGATGCCGAGACGGCGATGGACGTGACCGCCTATGCCGCGCATATCGCGGCCTTGCTGGGCGCGCATATCATCAAGGTGAAGCTGTCCACGGCGCATCTGAGCCAGCCCGAGGCGAAGAAGGCGTTCGAAGCGGGACACATCCCGCTGGCCACGCAAGCCGACCGGGTGCGGGAATGTGTGCGGTCTGTGCTGAACGGGCGGCGGATCATCGTGTTTTCGGGCGGGGCGGCGAAGGGGGCGGATTCGGTTCTGAACGATGCGCGGGCCATCCGGGACGGCGGCGGCAACGGGTCGATCATCGGGCGGAACGCGTTTCAGCGGCCACGGGATGAGGCGATGAAGATGCTGGCAGAGATGATCGACATCTACAAAGGCAAGGCGTGAGACGGGGCGGGCCGGGAAACCCCCGGCCCGCGCCCTTAATTTCCCTTGGAAATCCTGATGTTCCATGCAAGATTCAAGGGACAAGCCCCCAATTCAGAGGGGCCCCGATCGAAAATGCGGCGAGGCGGCAGTGGTTTCCAGAAGCTTGACGCGGCCCGGGATGGGCGGGCTGATCTATATGGGCGTGGCGGTGACGCTGGGCTTTTACTTCACCTTTGCCGCCATTCAGGGCGACTATGGCGTGATGCGCCGGGTGCAGATCGCCAATGAACTGTCCGAGATGCGGGTCCAACATGACGGTTTGGCGGCGGATCTGGCGGGCCTGAAGAACCTGACGTACCGGTTGTCGGATGGGTATCTGGACATGGACCTGCTGGATGAACAGGTCAGGTCCGTCTTG
>JANLQT010000468.1:0-3487 GCA_031368035.1 Rhodobacterales bacterium
TTCGCAGCCCGCGAAAATCAGTCCGCGATCACATCCTGCCGCTGCCGGCCAAGGCCTTCGATCCCCAACTCGACCACCTCGCCCGCCTGCAAGAACCGCGGCGGCTTGCGGCCCATCCCGACGCCCGGCGGAGTCCCGGTCGAGATCACATCGCCGGGATGCAGGCTCATGAACTGCGACAGATAACTGACCAGATACTTGACCCCGTAAACCATCGTCTTGGTCGACCCATTCTGCATGACCTGCCCGTTCACCGTCAGCCACATCGGCAGCGCCTGTGGGTCCGCCACCTCGTCCCGCGTGACCAGCCAGGGCCCGATCTGGCCAAAGTTGTCGCAACTTTTCCCCTTGGTCCACTGTCCCGAGCGTTCCAACTGGAAGGCCCGTTCGCTGACGTCATTGGTGACGGCATAACCGGCAACATGATCCATCGCCTCATCTGCCGTCACATACTTTGCCGTCTTGCCGATGATCACCGCCAGCTCCACCTCCCAGTCGGTCTTGACCGAGGTGCGGGGGATGATGATCGGATCATTCGGCCCGCAGATCGCCGAGGTCGCCTTCATGAAGATCACCGGCTCGGGCGGCACCGCCATGCCGGATTCCGCCGCGTGGTCGGCATAGTTCAGGCCGATGCAGATGAACTTGCCCGTGCCCGCCACGCAAGCCCCCAGCCGGGTGGCCGGATCGACGACCGGCAGCCTGCCCGCGTCCACGGCGCGCAACATCGCCAGCCCGGTGTCCGACAGCACCGCCCCGCCGATATCCGGCACCAGACCGGTCAGATCGCGGATCGTGCCGTCCGTATGCAGCAGGCCGGGCTTTTCGGCCCCCCGGGCCCCGTGACGCAGAAGTTTCATGTCCGTCTCCTCAGATGTTCGCCCAGCCGCCGTCGATCACATGCGCGACCCCGGTGGTGTAACTCGACTCGTCCGACGCCAGATAGGTGACCAGCGCCGCAATCTCGTCCGGCTTGCCGATCCGCCCGATCGGCTGGCGGCCGATGAACGCCTTCTTGGCCGCCTCGTAATCCCCGGTATCCCGCAGCCGCTGATCCAGCGAGGGGCTTTCCACCGTGCCCGGGCAGATCGCATTGGCCCGGATGCCCTTGCCGATGAAATCCGCCGCAATACTTTTGGTCAGCCCGATCACGCCCGCCTTGGTCGCGCCATAGACGAACCGGTTGGGCGCGGCGATCACCGATCCCGCCACCGAAGCCATGTTGATGATGCTGCCACCGCCACCCGCGATCATCGCGGGAAGGAAGGCTTTGCACATCCGAAACATCGCCGTCATGTTCAGATCCATCGAGAACGCCCACTGGTCTTCATCGCAGTCCAGGATCGTGCCCGCCGCAACAAACCCCGCACAGTTGAACAACACGTCCAACGCGCCAATCTCGGCCGCCGCCGCCTCGACCGCAGCCTTGTCGCGCACATTCAACAGCCGGGTCGTGATGCCCGGCGCCTCCGCCTTCAGTGCATCCAGCGCTGCCGCATTGATATCCGCCGCGATCACCTTCGCACCCTCGCGCGCCATCATCAGCGCCGAGGCGCGGCCGATGCCCTGCCCCGCCGCCGTTACCAATGCCGTTTTACCGTCCAGCCTGCCCATCGCCTACTCCCCATGTTCCGGTACATGGCCAGAAGGCGCGCGGTAGGGGCGGCTGACATCCGTCAGCATCGCGTCCAGCGCCTCGACCTGCAATTGTATCCCGCCATCCCCGGCAAGCACCAGTTCCACCACGCCCGCGCCCTCGGCCCCGGGCGCGAAGGTCACCGACAGCAGCGACAGGATCGTGTCCGCATCCGCCCGGTCGATGCCGAACGAGCGCACCGACAGGACGCCTTCAAACACCAGCAAACTGCGCACCCGTTCAAACGGGCGGCCTTCCTTGACCGCCGCCGCACGGTCTTCCCAACGGAACCGGTTCAGCAGCAGGGCGAACCGCCGCTGCTTGCGCGCGAAAGTCATTTCGGTGATCGGGAACACTGCGTCCTGCACCAGTGCGGCAAGGACAGGCAGATCTTCCGCCTCCTGCGCGATCAGGCGCAAGGGGGCGTCCTCCCCATCTTCGAACCGCGCATCCGCCATCTGTTATCCCTTGATCCGTTCGATCTGTGCGCCGCAGGCTCGCAGCTTTTCCTCGACCCGTTCATAGCCGCGATCGAGGTGATAGACCCGGCTGACAATCGTTTCGCCCTCTGCCGCCAGCCCGGCGAGGATCAAGCTGACCGACGCCCGCAAATCCGTCGCCATCACCCGCGCGCCCCGCAGCTTTTCAACGCCCGTCACCCGTGCCGTGCCGCCATGCACCTCGATCTGCGCACCCATACGCGTCAATTCCGGCGCATGCATGAAGCGGTTCTCGAAAATGCGCTCTTCCAGCACCGAGGTGCCCTCCGCGGTGCACAGCAGCGCCATCATCTGCGCCTGCAAATCGGTCGGGAAACCGGGGAAAGGCGCTGTCACCACATCCACCGCGCGCACCCGGCCATTCTTGCGGCTGACCTTCAGCCCCCGCTCGGTTTCCGTCACCGAAACTCCCGCCGCATCCAGCCGTTCGGCGAAGGCTTCGACCAGATCCATCCGGCCGCCGAGCAATTCCACTTCGCCGCCGCAGATCGCCGGAACCAGCATATAGGTGCCAAGCTCGATCCGGTCCGTCACGACCGGATGCGTCGCCCCATGCAGCCGGTCCACGCCCTGAATGATGATCGTCGAGGTGCCCTCGCCGTCAATCTGCGCGCCCATCTTGCGCAGGCACCGGGCGAGATCGACAATCTCCGGCTCGCGCGCGGCGTTCCGAATCACCGTGGTGCCCTTGGCCAAAGTCGCCGCCATCAGCGCGTTTTCCGTCGCCCCGACCGAGACGAAGGGGAAATCCACCAGCGCCCCTTTCAGCCGCCCGCCGATGGCCTTGGCATGGACATAACCGTCCCGCAGCTCCAGCTCTGCCCCCAAAGCCTCCAGCGCCTTCAGATGCAGATCGACGGGCCGGGCGCCAATGGCGCAACCGCCGGGCAGCGAGACCACGGCATGGCCATCCCGCGCCAGCATCGGGCCCAGCACAAGGATGGACGCGCGCATCTTCCGCACAATGTCATAATCAGCGACGTGGTTGGTGATGTCGTGGCTGGACATCGCCAGCACAAGGCCGTCCTGCAGGCTGGCCACCTCGGCCCCCAGCGACTGCAGAAGCTGGGTCATCGTGGCGATATCGGAAAGGCGCGGCGCATTGGTCAGCGTCAGCGGCTCGTCCGACAGCAAGGTCGCCGGCATCAGCGTCAGACAGGCGTTCTTCGCCCCCGCAATCGGGATCGCGCCTTTCAGCGCGCCGTTGCCACGTACCAGAATCGAATCCATCCGCCCGCCCTCACTCGCCGCACTTGGCGCTGCCACTGTCTGGGGTCTGATGCCCCGTTTGGTCCCCTTGCGGGTCCTGCTCGGCCTCGGCCGCCCGTCCGCGCGCCTGCGCCTTGCGTCG
>JANLQT010000342.1:0-1867 GCA_031368035.1 Rhodobacterales bacterium
GCCTCGCGCACCGGGGCGCGGGCTTCCATCGTGTCGGCGCGCAGAATAACGCTGGTCTCGCCGCGCAGCACCGGCCTTGCGGCCTCGGTCATCCGCAGGGCGCCGTGGCGTTCGGGATCGGGACGCAACAGATCGCGCCCCATCATCTGCCGGAAGATCGCGGCCCAGGTGGCCTTCGGCAGATCGCGCCCCACCGCGAAGGTCGGCAGCTTGTCATGCCCGCGCTCGCGCACCTTGGGGGTGTCGGTGCCGGTCAAAACGTCGATCACATGCGCTGCGCCGAACCATTCCCCGGTCCGCAGCACCGCCGACAAGGCCTTGCGCACTGCCTCGGTCGCATCGAAGGTTTTCACCGGCCGGTCGCAGATATCGCAGTTCCCACAAGGGGTTGAGGTCTCACCGAAATAGCCCAGCAGCACTTGACGGCGGCACCCGGTCGCCTCGGCCAGACCCAGCAGCGCATTCAGCCGGGCGTGGTCGGCGGCCTTGCGATCTGCCGGCGCCGCGCCTTCGTCGATCTGGCTGCGGCGCAGGCGGATATCCTCGGGGCCATACAAGGTCATGGTTTCAGCCGGAGCGCCGTCCCGCCCCGCCCGCCCGATTTCCTGATAGTAACTCTCGATGCTTTTGGGCAGATCGGCATGGGCGACCCAGCGGATGTCTGGCTTGTCGATCCCCATGCCAAAGGCGATCGTCGCCACCACGATCAGCCCGTCGTCGCGTTGGAACCGGGTCTCGACCCGCCGCCGCTCCTCGGCCTCCAGCCCGGCGTGATAGGCCACCGCCAGATGCCCGGCCCCGGTCAGCGCCTGCGCCAGCGTTTCCGTCTTGGCGCGTGTGCCGCAATAGACGATGCCCGACTGACCCTTCCGGGCCGCTGCAAAGGCCAGGATCTGCTCGCGCGGGCCCTCTTTCACCGCAAAGGCCAAATGAATGTTGGGCCGGTCGAAGCCGCGCAGGAACGTCTCAGGAGCCGCACCGCCAAACAGCCGCGCCACGATTTCGTCCCGCGTCTCGGCGTCCGCCGTCGCGGTAAAGGCCGCCACCGGCACGCCAAGCGTTTGCCGCAGCGCACCGATCTTCAGGTAATCGGGGCGGAAATCATGTCCCCACTGGCTGACGCAATGCGCCTCGTCCACCGCGATCATCGACACGCCGATCCGCCGCAGCATCGGCAGCGTGCCCGAGGCCGCCAGCCGTTCCGGCGCCAGATACAGCAGCTTCACCCGGCCCGCATCCAGCCCGGCGAACACCTCTTCGATCTCGTCCTCGGTATTGCCCGAGGTCAGCGCCCCGGCTTCCACCCCCAAAGCCTTCAGCGCCCGGACCTGATCGCGCATCAGAGCAATCAACGGAGAGATCACCAGTGTAACCCCCGGCCGCAGCAGCGCCGGAAGCTGAAAACACAGCGATTTGCCGCCCCCGGTCGGCATGATCGCCAGGGTGTCGCGGCCCGCAAGCACGGCCGAGACGATTTCCTCTTGCCCCGGGCGAAAGCTGGGAAACCCCCAGACCCGGTGCAGCAGCGCCTCGGCTTCGGGGACTGTGTCAGTAGCCAATGGGGATATTGTTGATGACGACGATGCGCAGCGCGATGATCGCAAACAGCACGACCAGCGGCGCAAAGTCGATGCCGCCCATCGCGGGGATCACCCGGCGCACCTGGGCATACACCGGCTCCAGCATGCGGTTCAGGCCGTACCAGATCTGGCTGACCAGCGACTGGCGCAGGTTCAGCACCTGGAAATTGATCAGCCAGCTCATGATCACATGCGCCAGAACGATCCAGCGCGCGATATCAAGCGCCAGAAGCAGGATTTGCACGAGAGAGGTCATCGGGTCTCCGGTCTCAAGGTCAGCGCGATAG
>JANLQT010000360.1:0-4171 GCA_031368035.1 Rhodobacterales bacterium
GACCTGCCGCGCAGCTACAAGGGCCATCCCGACCTGACCGATGCCGAGGCGACCAACTGCGTCATGATGGCGATTCCGCCCGGCCTCGTGTCCGGCTGCAGCGGCGATTATTCCAGCTTCATCTGCATCCAGCCCGAAGCGGTGGACCGCGTCCGCGTGAAGATGGGGCTGATGTTCTTCGGCCCGACCTGGGCGCAGGCGGATGTCGATTACGCGGTGGACCTGTTCCACCAGTACATGGCCGAGGACAAGGAGATCCTGACCGCCATGGTTCGCGGCCTGAACTCGAAGCACTACGACCGCGGCCCGCTGGCCCGGCCCGACTACGAAGGCGCGGCGCTGGACCTTGCCCGCTATTACAGTCGCCGGATGAGCGGCGTCCTCACAGGGGCGCACGCATGACCCGGAGCCCGTTCAAGGACGAACGGTAGCTGACCTATCTGAACGCCGAGGGCGCGGACAAGCCGCTGCAAAGCCCGGTCCCGCGTGATGTGCTGCAACGTGCCCGTGCTTACCGGCTGTCGCGTATCCGCAAGCTTCTGCGCCGGCACGACTGCGCGGCGGCGCTGCTCTATGATCCCGTGAACATCCGTTACGCGCTGGATTGTTCCAACATGCAGGTCTGGACCCTGCACAACCCGATGCGCTACGCCCTGATCTTCGCCGAGGGCCCGGCGATCATGTTCGAGTTCAAGGGCTGCGAGCATCTGTGTCAGGGCCTTGAGACCATTGACGAATTGCGCCTCGCCACGACCTGGATGTACATGGGCGCAGGCGACCGGGTGGACGAGCGCGTCACCCGCTGGGCCGGCGAGATCGCCGATCTGATGAGCCTGCACGGCGGCGGCAACCGCCGGCTCGCCTCTGACAAGCTGGAACTCGCGGGGCTGCATGCCCTGACGGCGCTTGGGCTGGATGTGGTGGACGGAACGCCCATCACCGAACAGGCGCGGTCCATCAAATCCCCCGACGAGATTACCCTGATGCGTTGGACCATCCGCGTCTGCGAGGCAGGCATGGCGCGGATCTACGAACACTCCGTCCCCGGCGTGGCCGAGCGAGAGCTTTGGGCGCACCTGCATTTTGAAAACGCGCGTTCGGGCGGGGACTGGCTGGAAACCAAACTTCTGACCTGCGGCGACCACACCAACCCATGGTATTCGGAATGCAGCGATCGGGTCTGCCAGAATGGCGAGATGATCGCCTTCGACACCGACATGATCGGCCCTTACGGCTATTGCGCGGACCTGTCGCGCAGCTGGACCTGCGGCTATGTGCCGATGACGAACACGCAAAGTCGGCTCTACGGGGCCGCCCTAGACCAGATCCATCACAACATGGACCTCCTGCGCCCCGGCCTGTCCTTCGCCGAGTTCAACGAAAGGTCATGGCAAATCCCCGAAGCCTGGCAGCCCTACCGCTACTCGCTCGCCGCGCATGGCGTCGGCATGGCCGATGAATGGCCCGTCGTGGCGCTGCATCCCGACTTTGCCGGCAACCACGGCGGTTCCTTTGAAGAGGGCATGGTTATCTGCGTCGAAAGCCTGATCGCCGAGGCAGCCAGCGAAAGCATCAAGCTGGAAACCCAGGTCCTGATCACCGCCACGGGCGCCGAGCGGCTGGACACATTCCCGTGGGAGCAGGTGGCATGACCAAGTCAATGCATGTTGGCCACATTGGTTCCCCGGATTTGCAAAGGATGATGCCGTGACCAGCGTTTTCAAGGATCCAAGAAAGGCCACCTACCTCAATCCCGAAGGCGCCGACAAGCCGCTGCGCAGCCCGCTGCCGCCCTCCACGCTGGCCGCTGCCCGCGCCTACCGCAAGCGCCGCATGGTCGAAGAGGTCGCCCGGAACGACTGCGCCGCGATCCTGCTGTTTGACCCTGTGAACATCCGCTATGCGCTGGATGTTTCGAACATGCAGCTCTGGGCCACGCACAACCCTTTCCACTACGCCCTTGTGTTTGCCGACGGCCATGCCATCGATTTCGAATATGCCGGTGCCGAGCATGTGGCCAGGGGCCTCAGCACCGTTGACGAGATCCGCACCGCCAACCCGTTTTTCTACATGTACAGCGGCCCTTATCTTGAGGAGCGGGCCGCGCAATGGGCCGGCGAGATTGTCGTGGCCTTGCGCGAACATGGGGGCGGCAACTTGCGGCTTGCCACCGACAAGCTGGAACTGCCCGGCGCCGATGCTTTGCGAAGGCTTGGGGTCACGCTGGTCGAGGGGCAGGCGATCACCGAACAGGCGCGGCTTATCAAGAGCGCCGAGGAAATCGACCTGATGCGCTGGACCATCCGCGTCTGCGAGGCCGGCATGGCACGGATGTATGAACACTCTATCCCCGGCAAGACCGAGCAGGAGATCTGGGCGGAACTGCATTACGAGAACATCCGTTCGGGTGGCGAGTGGCTGGAGACGCGCCTGCTGGCCGTCGGGCCGCGCACCAACCCCTGGTTCCAGGAATGCTCGGACCATGTGGCCCAGCGTGGCGACATGCTGGCCTTTGATACCGACATGATCGGGCCCTATGGCTATTGCGCCGATCTCTCGCGCTCCTGGACCATCGGCCATGCGCGCATGACCAACGAACAGGCCACGCTCTATTCCCATGCCCTTGCACAGATCGTGCACAACACGGACCTCATCCGCCCGGGAATGGACTTCCGCGAGTACATGGAAAAAACTTGGCCGATCCCAGAACGCTACATGGCCAATCGCTATTCCTGCGCGCTGCACGGTGTCGGCATGGCGGATGAATACCCCGGCGTGCCCTATGCGCCCGATACCGCCGACCTGATGCCGGGCCGTTTCGAGCCGGGAATGGTGTTCTGCGTCGAAAGCCTGGTGGGCGAGCGTGGCGGCCGCGAAAACGTCAAGCTTGAGACCCAGGTGCTTGTCACCGAAACCGGTCACGAACGGCTCGACAGCTTCCCTTGGGAGCAGCCGTGATGGCCCGCCGCGCCGCGATGGCGGATACGCTTGCCCCCCGTTCGATAACGCTTGACAGATTTGGACCAACCCACACCGAATGAAGCCAACTCAGACGCCGGACCAAGGGCGCATCCCCCAGCAGGAGAGAGACGCATGACGATCAATTACAAGCTTCTGGATATTTTGCGACTGGGTCGCAACCCGCATGAAAACCACCTGATCGACGGCCTCGTGAGGGGCGCCGTCAGTCGGCGCGAGTTCCTGCGCTATGGCTCGGTCCTTGGCCTTTCGGCGCCGGTTTTGGGCGGCATCACCGGCGCGCTCGGATACGGCCTGACCCCCGGCGTGGCCCGCGCCGGCACGCCCGGTGGCACGGTCCGCTATGGCCAGATCGTTCCGGCCGCGGCGATCAACCCGGTGACCATCGCCGATGGCGGCGGGCTGACCGTCCTGTCGCAATTCGGCGAAACGCTGGTCCTGTCGGCGCCTGACCTGTCGGCTCAGCCGCTTCTGGCCGAAAGCTGGGCGCCCAATGCCGATGGCACGGTCTGGACCTTCAAGTTGCGGAAGAATGTCAAGTTCCACAACGGCAAGGTCATGACCGCCGATGACGTGGTCGCGACCTTCGACCGGCTGTCCGATCCCGCCGTCGGCTCGAACGCCTTGTCCGTGTTCACCGGCCTTCTGTCAAAGGGCGGCACCCGCAAGGTCGACGACAACACCGTCGAATTCCACCTCGACGCGGCCAACGGCAACTTCCCTTATGCGGTGTCCACCGACAACTACAACTCCATCATTATCCCCGCCGAATTCCCCGAGGATTTCGAGGCGACGATGATCGGCACCGGCCCGTTCAAGATGGAGAAATACACGCCCAAAGTTGGCGCGGCCTTCGTACGGAATCCCGACTACTGGGGCGCTCCGCCGCTGCCGGACCGGATTGAAGTGCAGTTCTACGACGACTACCAGCCGCAGATCCTGGCCCTTCAGGGGGGCGAGATCGACATCATCCAGCAGGTTCCCGTGCTTCAGGCGGCCGGACTTCTGAACGATCCCAGCGTCAGCATCATTGCCATCCCGTCCTCGGCCCACAGCCAGGTGCACATGCGTACCGACATGGACCCGTTCAAGGATAAGCGCGTGCGGCAGGCGGTGGCCCTGACGCTGGACCGGCCGAAGATCGTGGCGGGCCTGATGCGCGGCAAGGCGCAATTGGGCAACGACAGCCCGT
>JANLQT010000414.1:0-5805 GCA_031368035.1 Rhodobacterales bacterium
GTATCGCCCGTGTGCTGGCGGCGCTGGACACTTTTCCCGGCGCGGCCCCGGCGCTGCCGGTCACCGATGCCCTGTGGACTGGCGCGGAGGGCCTTGTCACCGGCACCCGCGACCGCTTGGGCCTTTACCGCGCCCAGACCCCGCAGGGTTTCCGCTTTCCCGATATCCTGCACGCCCATCGCAAACATCCCGGCGGCGCGCTGGATGATGTCGAGGTTGCGCGTGCCGCAGGGCTTGACGTGGCCATCACCCAAGGCGAGGAGGAGAATATCAAACTCACCTGGCCCGGGGATTTCGACCGGGCGTTGAAGGCATTGGGCGCGCGCATGGATATCAGACTGGGCAATGGCTATGACGTGCATGCCTTCACGGGCGGCGATGGCGTCTGGCTGTGCGGCGTGAAAGTGCCGCATGACAAGGCGCTGCTGGGCCATTCCGACGCCGATGTGGCGATGCATGCGCTGACTGATGCGATCTACGGCGCGCTGGCCGAGGGGGATATCGGGCGACACTTCCCCCCGTCCGATCCGCAATGGAAGGGGGCTGCGAGCGAGATTTTCCTGAAGCACGCCGTCGCGTTGGCGGGTTCCAAGGGCTACCGGATCGGCAATGTCGACGTGACCATCGTCTGCGAGCGCCCCAAGGTCACGCCCCATGCCGCCGCCATGCAGGCGCGGCTGTCGGACCTGCTGGGGGTCGGCGCGGACCGGATTTCGGTGAAAGCCACCACCTCCGAGCGGCTGGGCTTCACCGGGCGCGAGGAAGGCATCGCAGCGATTGCCACCGCCGTTCTGGTGCCCGTATGAGCCGCCTTGTCGCGATCTTCTTCGGCGTCGGTTTGCTGAAACCCGCGGCCGGGACCTGGGGCTCTGCGGTCGCCATTGCGCTTGGCATGGTGATCCTGCGCTTTCTCGGCTTCCCGGTGCTGGTGGCGGCAACTGCGCTGGTCACCGCACTGGGCTTCTGGGCTTGCCAGGCTGAATTGAAAGGCCGGCCCGGCGCCGATCCCGGCGAGTTCGTGATCGACGAGGTCGCTGGCCAGTGGCTGACCCTGCTGTTTCCCGCCGCCGCCTTCTGGTCGCGCGGATGGACCGACTGGCTGCCCTGGCCGGCCTGGGTCGGCGCCTTCCTGTTGTTCCGGCTGTTCGACATCTGGAAGCCCTGGATCATCGGCCGCGCCGACCGTCGGGGCGATCCCGCCGGGGTCATGCTGGACGACCTTTGGGCCGGACTTTTCGCCGGGGTGACCACCCTGATCCTCGCCGCTGCCTATCACCTGCCCCTGATCCTCATGCACAAATGACCCCAGCCGAAATCCTGCACGCCGCCCGGTTCTGGGGCTACCGCATCGCCACCGCCGAAAGCTGCACCGGCGGCATGGTTGCGGCGGCGCTGACCGATGTGGCGGGATCATCGGACGTGTTCACCTGCGGCTTTGTCACCTATTCCAACGCCGCCAAGATGCGAATGCTGGGTGTTCTGCCTGAAACGCTGGAGGCCGTGGGCGCAGTCAGTGAAGAGGTCGCGGTGCAGATGGCGGAAGGCGCGCTGGCGCATTCCGAAGCCGATCTGGCGGTGTCCATCACCGGGATCGCCGGGCCGGGCGGGTCGGAATTCAAGCCCGAAGGCCGGGTCTGTTTTGCCCTGGCGCAGAAGGGGCGCGCAACGCAGGTTGAAACGGTGGAATTCGGTGCCCTTGGCCGCGCCGAGGTGCGACTGGCGGCGCGGGATCATGCATTAGGGATGCTCTCCAAGGCATTGATCTAAAACCGAGATGGGGGAATCCCCCATCCTACGCATACAGAGCCTTGGCCCGGGTCTCGAAGGCGCGAACGACCTGCCGCATCGCGGTGTCGAACACCAGACCGATCACTCCGGCCAGTATCGCGTTGCGGAACTCGAAATCCACGTCGAACACCACATTGCAGCCACCTTGCGGCGCTGTGCTGATCGACCAGACCGATTTGAGATGCTTGAACGGCCCGTCCAGATATTCCGTCAGGATCTTGCCCCGCCCCGCCGTCTCAAAATCGGGCAGCAGCGTTACCCGGCTGCCGAACTTCTCGCGGAACACCTTGAAACTGATCACCAGATCGGCCTCCAGCACTTCGCCGCCTTCGCAAGGGGCGCGGGACTTGATCCTCGCCGCCGCCGTCCAGGGCAGAAACTCCGGATAGCGCGTGACATCGGCGACCAGATCAAAGATCTGGTCCGCCCGATAGGGCAAGTGCCGTTCTTCGTGATGCCTTGGCACCCTGTGCCTCCCCGTTTCTGCGCCGCGTGACTCGCGCGCCGGTTTTGGTTAGGCAAGGCGCAGAAAGCAAGAGGACATCATGCCCCCCAGCGCCACGTCACGCCCCTATGTGATCGACCAGATGATTTCGGCCAAGGCCATCGCCGCCCGGGTCGAGGAGCTGGCCTCGTCCATCACCCAGCATTATCGCGGCACCGACAAGCTGATCGTGGTCGGCCTGCTGCGCGGGTCCTTCATGTTCATCGCGGACCTGCTGCGCGAGTTGGACCTGCCGGTCGAGGTGGATTTCATCGAGGCGTCCTCTTACGGCGATGCGATGCATTCCAGCCGGGAAGTCCGCATCCTCAAGGACTTGCGGGGCGAGATTTCCGGGCGCGATGTGCTGGTGGTGGAAGATATCGTGGACACCGGCTTCACCTTGCACCATGTCAAGACGATCCTGATGGCGCGCGGCCCCAAGCGGCTGGAGGTGTGCGCGCTGCTGGACAAGCCTTCGCGCCGGGAAGTGCCGATCAAGGCGACCTGGACCGGGTTCGAGATCCCCGACGAGTTTGTGGTGGGCTATGGCATCGACTATGCCCAAAGGAACCGGAACCTGCCCTATATCGGCAAGGTCAGGTTCACCGAATGAGAACCTCTCCATAATGTTCGGGATGGGCTGGCTGTTGCGCATGTCGCGCTGGTCGCGCCGGCCGCCCGGGATGGGCCGTGTGCTGCTGGTGCTGGCCGTGGTGGCGGTCTGTCTGGCGCTGGCGGGCCTGCAATGGGCCGGGTTTTGGCCCGATTGGGCCCGGGTGAACGGCAGACCCCGGCTGCACTAGCAGCATTATGGACCCGAAGTTGCAGGACCTTAGGACTAAAGATGGTATCGCTCACTCTGTGCCACATTAGTGTCGCCCCGTGCGCGAATCGCGAGACAAGGCGCGCGTCCCCTGTAGCCGAGGTTCCTGCCCCATGCGCCGTCTTTTTCTTGTTCTTGTTGCCCTTGCCGTCGTCGGCTTCGGCGCATTCTACTTCATCACCGCCCCCAAACCGCGCAGCGCCGCCGAATTTGCCGGCCTGACCCCGGATGCCGCCAAGGGTGAAGCGGTGTTCTGGGCCTCGGGCTGTGCCGCCTGCCACGCGGCGCCCGGATCGAAGGGCGACGCGCTGCTGGTGCTGGCCGGGGGACAGTCGTTTCCCACCGGGTTTGGCACCTTCATCGCGCCCAATATCTCGCCCGATGCCAAGGCCGGCATCGGCGGCTGGGATGTGCTGACCTTTGCCAATGCCGTCATGGCCGGGATGACGCCCGAGGGCGCGCATGAATATCCCGCGATGCCCTATACCGCTTATGCGCATATGGTCCCGCAGGATCTGGTGAACCTGAAGGCTTTCATGGACACGCTGCCCGCCTCGGCGCAGGAAAATCCCGACCATCAACTGGGCTTTCCCTTCAACATCCGCCTGTCGCTGGGCGGCTGGAAATTCCTGTTCGCCAAACCGGGCTGGGTGATGCCCCGCGATCAGATGGCCGATCTGACGCCGGAGCAGGCCCGCGGCCGCTATATCGCCGAGGCTTTGGCCCATTGCGGCGAATGTCACACGCCTCGCAACGCGCTTGGCGGGCTGGACACCGCCAAATGGCTGGCTGGCGCGCCGATGCCTGACGGCAAAGGCAAGGTGCCCAACATCACGCCGGGCAAGCTGGACTGGTCGGACAAGGACATTTTCGTCTATCTGACCACCGGCGCCACGCCCGATTTCGATTTCGTCGGCGGCGCCATGACCGAGGTAGTCAACAACCTCTCGCATCTGCCCGAGGCCGATGTAAAAGCGGTGGTCGCCTACCTGAAAGCTGTGCCCGCTGTTCCATGATCCTGATCGGACAATATGACAGCCCCTTCGTGCGCCGCGTCGGCATCGCGCTGCGGCTGTATGGCATGCAATTCGAACACCGGCCCTGGTCGGTGTTCAGCGATGGCGAGGCGGTGCGGGCGCTTAACCCATTGATGCGGGTGCCGACACTGGTGCTGGACGATGGCTTTGCGCTGATCGACAGCCATATGATGCTGGACTACCTCGACAGCCTTGTGCCGCTTGAGGTGGCGCTGTTCCCCCGCGCAGAACCCGCCCGCCACCAGGTGCTGAAAGTCGCCACGCTGGGCACCGGCCTTGCCGAAAAGGCCGTCAGCCTGTTTTACGAACGTCAGTTGCACGACGTGACCTCACCGGTGTGGGAGGCGCGCTGTGCCAAACAGATCGGCTCGGTGCTGGACGCGCTTGAGGCGGACCGCGCTGGCCGCCCCGGCCCGTGGTGGTTTGGGCAGCTGAGCCATGCCGATATCGCGGTGGCCTGCGCCTTGCGATTCGTCCAGGACGCGCACCCCGGCCTGCTGGCGCAAAACCGGCATCCGGCCCTGACCAAACATGCAGCGGTTTGTGAACAAATGCCTGTATTTTCAGACATTTTACAGCCCTTCGCCCCCCCATCCTGAGCGATTTTCCGCCATTGGTCTTAAACTTCTGAGCGGGAAAACGACACTAGACCCTCAGTTATACGGTCTGGAACTGGTCACGCTCTGGTTGAACAGGATACCGCCGTGGGACCGAACCAAACAGGAGTTCCCCCCATGCGGAAGTTTGCTGCCCTTTCGGGCGTTCTGGCCTTGACCCTTGGTCTTGGCGCCGTGGTCCATGCCGCGGACGAGCCCTATGCCGACCAGGTCGAGACGCGTCACGGGCTGATGCTGCAGATGGCGACCGATGCCTCCATGCTGGGCGCCATCGTGAAGGGCGATGCGCCTTATGACGCCGCCGTCGCCACCAAGGCCGCGCAGAACATCGCGGCCATCGCCTCGGTCATCTCATTGGTGCAGTTCCCGAAAGGGTCAGAAAACGGCGTCTCGACCAACAGCTTCGCCAAGCCGGAGCTTTGGGCCAATGAGGCCGACTTCCTGCAAAAGGTCGCGGATCTGAACAAGGCCACCGCTGACATGGTCACCGCAGCCGGCACGTCGTCTGACGCGATCAAGGCCGCGATGGGCGGTCTGGGCGGGGCTTGCAAAGCCTGCCATGAGGCCTATCGCCAACCGGAAAGCTGATCTTTCGGGACCAAGCCGGGGGGCTGTCTGCCCCCCAGTTCCCCCGACCCCCCGAGAGGTATTTGAACCAAGATGAAACGCTTAAGGACGGCCCAGTTTTTCCAGCCGGTTCTGCCGCAGCCGCGCAAAATCGTCGCCCGCGTGATAGGATGACCGGGTCAGCGGCGTGGCCGAGACCATCAGGAACCCCTTGCCCCAGGCGGCGGATTCAAGGGCGGCAAATTCCTCGGGCGTGACAAACCGGTCCACGCGGTGATGTTTCGGCGAGGGTTGCAGATACTGGCCGATGGTCAGAAAATCGACATCCGCCGCGCGCATGTCATCCATCACCTGCCGCACGCCCATCCCGTCCTCGCCCAAGCCCACCATGACGCCGGATTTGGTGAACATCGCCGGGTCCAGTTCCTTGACGCGCTGCAACAGGCGCAGGGAGTGGAAATAGCGCGCACCGGGACGGACCTCGGGGTA
>JANLQT010000419.1:0-2595 GCA_031368035.1 Rhodobacterales bacterium
CCCGGATTACACCAAGTCGATGCAGGACATGATGGCCTCGTTCCCGATGGACATGTCCGCGTTCCAGAACGCGTTCAAAACCCAGGCCGCCTTCAGCGAGAAGCTGTCGAAAGTGGCGCTGGAAGCTGCCGACAAGTCCACCGAAATCTCGTCCAAATGGGCGAAGGACATGATCTCCAAGCTGTCCTCGACCGCCAAGGCCAAGCCGGAAGTCGCCGACTACACCAAGGCCGCCACCGACTTCGCGTCGGCCGCCTCGGAAATGGCGACCGAAAACTTCGCGGCTTTCGCGGAAGTCGCCAAGAAGGTCCAGATGGAAACCGTCGAGCTGATGATGGCTGCCGGCAAGGAAGCGTCCACCGAAGCCTCCGCCGCGATGACCAAAGTCACCGCTGAAGTGACCAAGGTTGCAACCGACGCGACCAACGCTGCCAAGAAGGCCGCCACGGCCGCGAAGTAATCCCGCAAGGGAAAACCTCCCTCCGTCCTCCCCGGAGGTTCGAGGTTTTGGGCGGGCATCAAGCCCGCCCTTTCTTTTTTTCTGCGCCCGCCCTAAGCTATTCTGCACTGCAACATTCGGGGACCCGCGCCATGGCCGACACCACCAAGCCGCTGCTCATCAAGCGCTATGCCAGCCGGCGTCTCTACAACACTGAAACCTCGGATTATGTGACGCTGGAAGACATCGGCGGCTTCATCCGTTCCGGGCGCGAGGTGCAGATCATCGACCTCAAATCCGGCGACGACCTGACGCGGCAATATCTGCTGCAGATCGTGGCCGAGCATGAATCCAAGGGCGATACCGTCCTGCCCACGAACGTTTTGACCGACCTTGTCCGCAGCTATACCACCAGCATGCAATCAGTGATGCCGCAGTTCCTGTCTGCCAGCTTCGACATGCTGCGCGAGGGGCAGTCCAAGATGGCGGAAAATCTGGGCGGCATCCCGAACCCTTTGGCCGCCGTCCCCGGCTTTGACGTGCTGCGAAAGCAGCAGGAAGCCTTCCTCAAGACCATCATGGGCGGCATCCCCGGCTGGCCCGCCGGCACCGCTCCAACCGCCGAAGAGGCGCCGGCAGGCGAAACTTCGGGATCCGAGGATCTCGCCGAAATCAAACGCCAGTTTGCCGAATTGCAGAAGAAACTGGCAAAGCTCTGACCAAAGGGTCCCCGATGCCCGGCCCGCAACTGCCCGCATCGCAACCGCCCGGTCCGCAAGGCAGGGTCACGCTTTGGGGCATCGAGGTGTTTCTGGCCGTGGCCGAAGAGGGCGCGATTTCCGCCGCCGCCCGGCGTCTGGGGGTCAGCCCCTCCGCGATCAGCCAGCAGTTGACCGGCCTTGAAACCGCGCTGGGCGCCGTGCTGCTGGACCGCTCCGCCCGTCCCATGGGCCTGACCCCGGCAGGCGAGATGTTCCGCCGCCATGCCCGCGTGATCCTGAACGCCGAAGCCGCCGCCCGCGCCGATCTGGCGGTGGCCGATCTTGCGGGCCTGACCACGCTGCGGCTGGGGGTGATCGAGGATTTCGACGCCGAGGTGACGCCGGCGTTGCTGACCTCGCTCAGCCATGATCTGAAAGGCTGCCGGTTCCTTCTGGAAACCGGCGCCAGCCATCATTTGCTCGAGGCGCTGGACGCGCGCGCGCTGGATGTGATCGTCGCGGCAGAACTGGGATCCGAGGCCACCGAAGAAGGCTGGCGCGAGGTGCATCCGATTCTGGCCGAGCCCTTTGTCGCGGTAACGCCCAAGGGTCGCGGGATCGAGGGTCTGCCGCTGGTGCAATACACCGCCCGGCATCTGATGGGGCGCCAGATCGCCGGGCACCTGGCCCGGCAAAACCTGCGCATGTCGCACCGCTTCGAACTCGACAGCTATCACGCGATCCTGGCGATGGTTGCGGCGGGGGAAGGCTGGACGATCCTGACCCCCTTGGCGCTGCACCACGCCGCGCGGTTCCGCGCAGGTGTGGATGTCGCGCCCTTGCCCTTCGCCCCGCTGGAGCGCAGCCTGTCCCTCTCCGCCCGCGAAGGCGTCCTGCGGGATATCCCCGCGCAAGTGGCACAGCGGTTGCGCGGATTGGTGCAGGAAAAGGTCATCACACCAGCCCTCACCGAATGGCCCTGGATGACCCTAAGACTGCTGTAGGATGGGTGATTGACCCATCTCTTTGGCGCGGCGCCGCCCCGGGATGGGTTAATCACCCATCCTACGCCTTCACATCCTCCGCCGCCGCCACCAGCGCCCCGGCGATGAAATCCAACTCGCCCTCCGTCAACCGTGTCGGCAGGCGCACATCGCAAGCCCGCATCAGCATCGCCCGGGTTTGCGGCAACTCCGGCACCTCGCCCAGGAACTTCCAGTTCCAGAACGCCCGCGCATTGTCTTCGCTTAAGCCGAACACCTGCACCGTCACGCCGCGCCGCTTGGCCTCGACCTGAAACCGCCGCGCCTCGGCATCCGTCCACGCGCCCGCCAGATTGAACTGGATCGAATCCGGCGCCCGTTCTTCCGGCGCCAGCGCCTCCGGCACCGCCAGCCACACGCTTTCGTTCAGCCGCGCCGCCACCCGGTCATGCCCCGCACGCCCCTTGGCCAC
>JANLQT010000445.1:0-5379 GCA_031368035.1 Rhodobacterales bacterium
GGCCGATCGGCCAGAACCATCGGACCGGACACAGCACCACAGTGAAAGATCGTCTGGAACCCGCCGCAGCCGATCAGAGGCTCCACCTGTGCAAAGTCCGTCAGGTCACAGGGCGCCTCCTGCAACCCCAGATCCGACGCCACGACCGGATGGCCTGTGCTGCGCAGCTGCGTCACCAGCGCCTCACCCAGAAAACCCGCAGCCCCCGTCACCAGAACCCGGCCCAGGTCCCGCACCCCGGTCATGGCAGCGCCCCAAGTTCGGCCACCAGCGCGCTGGTGTCCATCTGCCGACAATAGCCCTTGATCGCCCGGACCGAGGCCTCTTGCCGCTCTGCCGAGTAGGTGGCGCAGGCGTCGGGCACCAATGTCACCAGATAGCCCAGATCGCAGGCATCCCGGACCGCTGATTCGACGCATTGGTCCGTCAGAAGCCCGCACAGGATCACCTGCCGCACGCCCAGACTGCGCAACACATAATCAATGTTGGTCGAGATGAAGACGCTGGAGGAATTCTTTTTCAGGATGATCTCATCCTCGCCGGGTTCTATGGCCGCGCTGACCCGAGCCTCCCACGAGCCTTTGGTCACGTTGATTCCCGAGATCTTGTAGTCCAGCCCGCGGTCGCGCCCGTCCTTGGTCAGGTTCTCGATCACCGCATAGATCACCTCGACCCGTGCCATGCGTGCGGCTGCCTGGATGCGCCGCATGTTGGGCAAGGCCAACTCCTTAAGCCTTTGGAAATAGTAGTCATATTTGGACATTTCGGCACCGGACAGCGCCTTGAAATCGGCGGCCCCGGGATCGGTCGCATAGTTTTGCACGTCGATGAAGACCAGCGCCGATTGCGCTGGAACGATGGCCACGTCTCTTGTGAAACTTTCTGTCATCCGACCCCTTTGCACGCGCTGCAGCCGCACTCAAACTCCAGCCTAGGTCCTCTTGTAACAAATGCAATACGCATGCTAGCGTCGTATCAAATGATACAGCCGCGCCAGACCCGGCCCGTTGAAAGAATAGCCGCCGTGCCCCTTCAGTCGTTGCTGCAACCGGATGACCCAAAGCCCGTTGGCGTGGAAAACCCGCGCGGCACCTCGGCCATCCTGTTCGTGGCAGACCATGCCGGACGCGCCATCCCGCGCCAGCTTGGCGATCTGGGCCTGCCCGAGGCAGAGCTGTCGCGCCACATCGGCCATGACATCGGCATCCATGCGGTCACGACCAAACTGGCGCGCAACCTGAACGCCGCCTACATCTTTCAGCCCTATTCCCGGCTGGTGATCGACTGCAACCGCCGGCCCGGCAAGCCGCAGTCCATTGTCCTGCAAAGTGATGGCACGGTGGTTCCGGCCAATGCCGCCCTTGACCCCGCGGCAGTGCGCCAGCGCGAAGCCGAAATCCTGCGTCCCTATCAGGACCAGATCGAACGCACCCTGCTGGCGCGGGCGGCCTCTGACCAACCCACCGTGCTGTTTGCCATGCATTCCTGTACCGACCGTTTGCGCATGGACCAGCGCCCCCGCCCGTGGGAGATCAGCGTCATCGCTGACAGCGACTGGCGGCTTGGCACGGCCCTGGTCGATGTGCTGCGGGCGGAAACCTCGTTTTGTGTGGGCGTGAATGAGCCGTACACTGTCAACATGACGATGGATTACACGGTTCCGATCCATGCCGAAGGCAACAAGCTGCCCTATGTCGAGATTGAAATTCGTCAGGACCTGATTGGCGACGAGGCCGGTCAGCACGCCTGGGCCGACGTGCTGGCGCGGATTTTCCCGATGGCCGTTGCCCGGCTGGGGACTTGCCTGACATGACGCAGGTGACCGCAGCGGTGCCCGGGTCTTTGCAGGATCGCGTCCGGCGCGGGCTTTCCGGCTTTACCGAGGCTGAACGGCGGGTGGCGCATGCGCTGCTGGGCGAGTATCCGATAGCCGGCCTTGAAACCGTCGCCCGCTTTGCCCGGCGGGCCGAAACAAGCGGGCCGACCATCCTGCGCTTCGTAACGCGGCTTGGTTTTGGCAGCTACGCCGATTTTCAGGCCGCGTTGCGGGTAGAGACTCAGGCCCGGTTGCAAGGCCCCCTGTCGCGGTATGACACGCGGTATGACACGCGGCAGGACGCCGCGGGCCCTGCGGCAGGCTACCAAAGTCTGGCCCATGTCCTGCGCCTGAACATCGAGGCCGCCGCGCGGGATCTGACCCCCAACTTGCCGGCCATCGTGCAGAAGCTGGCGGATCCTGACCGCAAGATCCTGTGTATCGGCGGGCGGTTCAGCTGGATGATCGCGGGCTACCTGCACGTCTATCTGCGCGAGTTGCGGCCTCAGGTGCGGCTGGTCCGTGACAGCAGCGCCTCTTGGGCCGACGACTTGCTGGACGTGGTACCGGGCGACATCGTCGTGGTGTTCGACTTTCGCCGCTATCAGCGCGATGTGCTTGAATTTGCACGCGGTGCTGCCTCGCAGGGGGCCGAGATCATCCTTGTGACGGATATCTGGTATTCCCCCATCGCAGCCTTTTCGCAGATCGTGGTGCCTTGCCAGGTCAGCATCCCCAGTGCTTTTGACAGCGGGGTGACCGGGCTTGCCGTGGTCGAGATCATCACGGCGGCGGTGATCGAGACGCTGGGCTCCCGGTCCAAGGACCGCATCGCCACGCTGGAAGCATTACGCAAACCGTTCAATCTGGGGTCCTGATCCCTCACTTCAAAGGTCCGCCCATGCAACACGACCCGCTGACGATGTTTACCTATATGGACCTGTCCGGTCAGGTACGTGGCAAGGGCTTTCCCACCAGCCAGTTGCCCGAACGCCTGAAGAACGGCATCGGCTGGACGCCTAACAATCTGATGTTCACGGCCCTTGGCACGATTGCGCCGGGCTTCTGGGGCTCGCATGGCGACGTGATGTTCATGGCGGACCCTGACACCCGGGTCGAGGTGGACTATGACGACGGCTCCCCTGCCGAGCGGTTCTATCTGTGCGATGTGCAAAACACCGATGGCAGCCCTTGGGACTGCTGCCCGCGCAGCCTGCTTCGGGCGGCGGCGGCCGATCTGCTGGCCGAAACCGGGCTGACCTTGAAAGCCACGTTCGAACATGAGTTCATCTATTCCGGCGCCAATGCCCGCGCCGCCGACAATTACGCACTGGACGCGATCCGCCGCCATGGTGCCTTTGGCGAGACCTATCTGGGCGCGCTCAAGACCGCCGGGGTCAAGGTGGACACCTATCTGGCCGAATTCGCCGCTGGCCAGTTCGAGGTGACAGTGCCCCCCTTTGCTGCACTGAAGGCCTGCGACACCGCCGTGATCGTGCGCGAACTGGCCCGCGCCACGGCGTATAGGCTGGGCCACGGGGTCAGTTTTTCGCCCCGCGTGACGCCGGACAGTCTTGGCAGCGGCGTTCATATCCACTTCAGCCTGTGGGACCAGTTCGGCAAGCCGGTCAGCCATGACCTCGCGCGGCCTTTTGGCCTTAGCGAGGTGGCGGGTCGGTTCCTGTCGGGCATCGTGCGCCACATGCCGGCGCTTTGCGCCTTTACCGCGCCGTCACCCGTGTCTTACCTGCGGCTGGTGTCGCATGCCTGGACCGGGGTCTGGTCGAACGTCGGGGTGCGCGACCGGGAGGCGGGTCTGCGTATCTGCCCGACCTTTGGCACCTCGCCCGAAGTTGTGGCGCGGCAGTTCAACTTTGAATACCGGGCGGCGGATGCCACCGCCAACCCCTATCTGCAACTGGCCGTCATCCTGCGGGCGGGGCTTGCGGGCATTCGGGCGGGCCTTGCCGCCCCCCGCCCCACGGTCGAGGAAGACCCCGAAACGATGACGCCAGAGGACCGTGCCGCCCGGAACATCGTGCGCCTGCCGATGTCCGCCGATGCGGCCCTGGCGGCCTTGGAGGCCGATCCGGTTGCGCAGGGCTTTTTGCCGGAACGGATGCTGCAGGCCTATGTCGCCAACAAGCGGGCGGAATTTGCGTTGAGCCGCGACTGGACCCCGGCCCAGATTTGCCAGCGCTATGCCGAGGTTTATTGAAAGGGTGCAAGGATGGGAAAGCTTGACGGCCGCGTGGCCATTGTGACGGGGGCTGCCACCGGGCTTGGGCGCGGCATTGCGATGCTTTATGCCGCCGAGGGGGCCGATGTTGCCGTGCTGGACCGCAACGGGCCTGGGGCCGATGCCGTGGCACAGGCGATCCGCGCTGCTGGCCGCCGCAGCGCCTCGGTTCAGGTCGATGTCAGCGACGAGGCCAGCGTCAAGGCAGCCATCGCCGCCGCAATCGCGGCCCTGGGCCCGCCCGATATCCTGGTGAACAATGCGGGCATCGCCACAGTCTCGCTTCTGGAAGACATGCAGACCGCGATGTGGGACGAGATGATCCGCGTCAACCTGTCGAGTGTGTTCTTTTGCACCCGCGCCGTCCTGCCCCATATGCGGGCCCGAAAGTATGGCCGGATCATCAACATCTCCTCGCAACTGGCGCACAAGGGCGGTGAGGGAATGGCGCATTATGCGGCGGCCAAGGCGGGGATTCTGGGCCTGACACGTTCGCTTGCCTATGAGGTCACGCGCGACAACATTGCCGTCAACGCCATCTGCCCCGGCCCCTTGCTGACCGACATGCGCCTGCCGCCGGAATGGGCGGCCAAAAAGCAGGGCGAACTGGTGATAGGACGCCAAGGCCGGGTCGAGGAGGTCGCCCCCACGGCCCTTCTTCTGGCAACCGAAGAGGCTGCCTTTTACGTGGGTGCCACCTTCAACCCCAACGGCGGGGACATCATGGTATGACTGCTGCCGACCTTGCCCAACGTCTGAAGGCCATTCCCACCACGATCGCCTGCGATATCCTGAAGGATCAGTCCTTGGCCGAGCGATCGGCGACGGGTCTGGCCCCTGTGACCCCGATTGCAAGCCTCGCCGGGCCGGTCAGGATGATCGAATTCCTGCCGGGCCGTCCCGAACTGCGCCGTGCGGGACCTCCGGCCAATTTCACGATCATCGACGCGCTGCAACCGACCGAGGTTCTGGTTCTATGTGCCGGAGGTGGCATGGCGGGCGCTGTTTTGGGCGACATGCTGGCCACCCGGGCGCAGGCTCTGGGCGGCGGCGGCGCGGTGGTGGACGGCGCTGTTCGTGATCTGGATGGCTTGGCGCTGGCCGGCTTGCCGGTTCATGCAAAGGGCGTGGCGCCGATGGCGGCCCATGCCACGCTGATCCCGTTTGCCTGCGAAAGGCCCGCGCGGTTTGCCGGGGTGACCGTCTTGCCCAATGATTGGGTCCTCGCCGACCGCGACGGTGTCCTGTTCCTGACCCGCGATCTGGTCGATCTGCTTTTGACCCGGGCGGAACCTGCCATGGCACGCGACGAATTCGCGCGGCA
>JANLQT010000462.1:0-16981 GCA_031368035.1 Rhodobacterales bacterium
AGCCGCGCCTGGCATGGTGGAACAGATCGGCGGCTGGCTGATGCAGGCCGACCCGGTCACGCTGCAAGTGTCCAAGGTCATCGCCTATGGGGTGACCAAGGCCAAGACCTGACGCCTGCGCCAAGACTTGGCCGCACGGACATCGATCGGTCGCAACGGCCGGTCCGCTATTTTGAGCGAGCGCATTTCAGTCAATCAAAAGGGCGCTGTCCGGTCGGACAGCGCCCTTCATTGGTCTTGCATTGCGTCAGAAGGCTGGGGTCAAAGACCGATCAGCTCCACATCTCCCCGGCACAGGCCGATATCATCCAGCTCGCGGTCGGACAGCGCCGACAGGGCCTTGCGGGTGATCCGGCGATCGTTCCAGTCGCGCAGAGCATCCGCGCGGGTGGCGACGAAATTCAAGATACCTTGGGTAGAAACAGCGCCCATCGGCGCCGTGGCAGACGTCTCAAAGGCGGCCATGACATAATCCTCGGTTGGTTTCGGTTCGCATCGTGCTTCCGAAGCAGGCGAAATAGGCCTCCCACGCACGCAAAACAAGCAAGACCGACGCAAGCCCGCCATGCAATGCCTGCATGGCTAAATGCCATAAATTCTTCATGATTATGGGGGTTTGGCATCGGAGAGTCGCTTTCGCGCGTGGGGTGGTCGGTTTTCGCATCCGCATCCACCCCGCCAGCTCCTCTTGACAAGCCCGAGGAAGGACTTGGCCTTTGTTCCCCTTTCGTGCTAACCATGAAAAAAAGGGGGCAGGATGCGTGTGATCGGGATCGACCCGGGTCTTCGGAACCTCGGCTGGGGGGTGATCGACACCCTTGGCGCCAAGATCACCCATGTCGCCAACGGCATCTGCCATTCCGCCGGCAAGGATGAGGATGGCGATCTGGCCCGCCGTCTCGCCAGCCTTTACGCCCAACTGACCGAGGTGATGCGGACCTGGGCGCCCGATGCGGCTGCGGTGGAGCATACCTTCGTCAACAAGGACGCCGTGGCCACGCTGAAACTGGGGCAGGCGCGGGGAATTGCGCTGCTGGTGCCTGCGCTGGCCGGGCTGACCGTCGGGGAATACGCGCCCAATGCGGTGAAGAAGACCATCGTCGGCGTCGGTCATGCCGCCAAGGAACAGGTCGTTCACATGATCCGCCTCTATCTGCCCGGCGTGAAAATCGCCGGGCCTGATGCCGCCGATGCCCTGGCTGTGGCGATCTGTCACGCGCACCATCTGCAAAGCGCCGGCCGTTTGCAGGACGCAGTCAGGCGGGCCGCAGGATGATCGGCAAGCTGTCAGGCATCGTGGATTGGAAGGGCCTTGATCAGGTCCTGCTTGACGTGCGCGGCGTTGGTTACATCGTGCATGTCAACGACCGCACCCTCGCCGGTTTGCCGCCGGTGGGCGAGGCGGCGGCGCTGTATACCGACCTTCTGGTGCGCGAAGACCTGCTGCAACTTTTCGGCTTTGCCTCGCTGATCGAGCGGGAATGGCACCGCCTGCTTATGACGGTGCAGGGCGTCGGCGCCAAGGCCTCGATGTCCATGCTGGGCGCGCTGGGCGCGGATGGGGTGGCCCGCGCGATTGCGCTTGGCGATGCCCGCGCGATTCAGGCCGCGCAGGGCGTTGGCCCCAAACTGGCGCAGCGCGTCATTCTGGAGCTGAAATCCAAGGCCCCCAGCCTGATGGCCCTCGGCGGTATCCTATCCACTTCCGCCCCCGAGGCCCCGCAGGTCATCGAAACCGACTTCCCCAGACGCCGCGCCCCCGTGCCCGCCGCCTCGCCCCGCGCCGCATATACCGCCGATGCGCTGTCGGCCCTGCTGAACCTCGGCTATACCCAAAGTGACGCGGCCCGGGCCGTTGCCACCGTCTCGGCCGAGGCGCCCGAGGCTGATACAGCCGCCCTGATCCGGGCCGCGCTCAAGATGCTTGCGCCAAAGGCTTGAGATGAACGCTCTTCCAAATTCATCTTGGTCCAAATACCTCCGGGGTCTGGGGCAGAGCCCCAGCTTTTGCAGCAGGCAAGCATGACCCAGTCTGACCCCACCCTGCGCCCGGGCAAACTGCCCGAGGATCTGGACCGCGCCTTGCGCCCGCAAACGCTGGACGATTTCACCGGCCAGGCCGAGGCGCGGGCCAACCTGCGCGTCTTCATCGAAAGCGCCAAGATGCGCGGCGAAGCGATGGACCACACGCTGTTTCATGGCCCGCCGGGTCTGGGCAAGACCACGCTGGCGCAGATCGTGGCGCGGGAATTGGGCGTCGGCTTTCGCATGACCTCGGGCCCGGTGCTCGCCAGACCGGGGGATCTTGCGGCGATCCTGACCAACCTTGAACCGCGCGATGTGCTGTTCATCGACGAAATCCACCGCCTCTCGCCGATTGTCGAGGAAGTGCTGTACCCGGCGCTGGAAGACTTCGCGCTTGACCTCGTGATCGGCGAAGGCCCCGCCGCGCGGACGGTGCGGATTGAACTGCAACCCTTCACCCTCGTCGGCGCCACCACGCGCCTGGGGCTGCTGACCACCCCCCTTCGTGACCGCTTCGGCATCCCCACCCGCCTTGAATTCTACACCGTGGAAGAGCTGGACAGCATCGTCACCCGCGCCGCCCGGCTTCTGGGCGTCGCCTCGGACCCTGACGGCACGCGCGAGATTGCTCGCCGGGCGCGCGGCACGCCGCGCATCGCGGGGCGGCTGCTGCGGCGGGTGGTGGATTTCGTCACGGTCGAGGGCGACGGGCGGCTGACCCGCGCCATCGCCGACCGGGCGCTGACCCGGCTGGGGGTGGATCATCTGGGGCTGGACAGCAACGACCGGCGCTATCTTTCGCTGCTGGCCGACCACTACGGCGGCGGGCCGGTGGGGGTGGAGACCATCGCCGCCGCGCTTTCGGAAGCGCGTGACGCGATCGAGGAAGTGATCGAGCCCTTCCTGCTGCAACAGGGCCTGATCCTGCGCACCCCGCGCGGGCGGATGCTGGGACGGTCGGCCTGGCTTCACATGGGTCTGGTGCCGCCCAAACCTCCCGGCCAAAGCGACCTGTTCGAGGTCTGACCCCGTGCAAGACCCGGTCTTGCACGCGTGCAATACCTTATAACCAATTGAAAAAGAACAATTTATAAAATTCTGTTAACTCGCCGGTAAGGTCGCTTGCACACCCCGCGCGCCGCCCATTGCTTTCCCGCTTCGCCCCAATCATCTTCTGACAAATATCCTCGGGAAGGCCCCGAGGGGCAGACAGCCCCTTCAGCTTTGCCACCAGACCGGAGTCGTCCCATGCGCGTGATCCTTGTCCTTGCTACCCTCCTTGCCGTCGCTGCCTGCAACGTCCCGCTGGTGCCGCTGATCTGACGATGCACCGCTTCACCCTGCGCGTTTATTACGAAGATACCGATCTTGCCGGCATCGTCTATTACGCCAACTACCTGAAGTTCATCGAACGGGGCCGCAGCGAATGGCTGCGCGATCTGGGGGTAGATCAAGCGGCGCTGAAGACGGACGGCGGCGTGGTCTTCGCCGTGCGCCGCATCGAGGCGGATTACCTGAAACCCGCGCGTTATGACGATCTTTTGACCGTCGTGTCCACCTTCGCCGAGCAAAGCGGCGCGCGGCTGGTGCTGGCGCAATCGGTGCTGCGCGGCGAGGTCACGCTGTTCACCGCGCAAGTCACGCTGGTCTGCCTTGACAGCGCGGGCCGGGCGCGGCGGGTGCCGGAGCTTTTTGCGGACTGAACCCCCTGTTTTCGGACTGACGCCCCGCGCGGCAATCTGCCCACCTACGCAGTTGTGTTGGCTTTCCCCTTCTTTTCCAGCTAGAATCGGGGCACGAGGGGGCAAAGATCCCCGGCAAACGAGCAGGCACCATGGATACAACCACTCTTGCGGCTGCGCAGGCCGTCGATTTTTCGCTGCTTGCGCTGTTCCTGCGCGCGACGTTCACCGTGAAAGTCGTGATGATCGGCCTGATGGCAATGTCGGTCTGGTCCTGGGCCATCATCGTCCAGAAGCACCTTTTGTTCCGCAAGGCGCGGGCGGAAGCCGCGGTGTTCGACCGGGCGTTCTGGTCGGGCGAGCCTTTGGACGAATTGTTCGAAAAGGTCGGGCCGGAACCCAGCGGATCGTCGGAAAAGATCTTCGTCGCCGGCATGACGGAATGGCGGCGCTCTCACCGGCAGGACGGCGGGCTGATCGCCGGGGCGCAGGCGCGCATCGACCGGGCCATGGATGTGGCCATCGCACGCGAAAGCGAAAAGCTGAACAAGAACCTGAGTTTTCTGGCCACCACCGGATCGACCGCGCCGTTCATCGGCCTGTTCGGCACGATCTGGGGGATCAAGCACTCGTTTGAACAGATTGCCATGACGCAGAACACCAACCTTGCCGTCGTCGCCCCCGGCATTGCCGAGGCGCTGATGGCCACCGGCATCGGTCTGGTCGCGGCCATTCCGGCGGTGGTGTTCTACAACAAGCTGAACGCCGATTCTGAACAGATCCTTGGCAATTACGAAGCCTTCGCCGACGAGTTTGCGACGATCCTGTCGCGCCAGTTGGACGCGTAAGCCATGAGCGCGGGGGTCATCCAGAAATCCGGCGGCGGGCGGCGCAGGCGGCACCGGGGCCGCGCGGCAGCGATGAGCGAGATCAACGTCACGCCGTTTGTCGATGTGATGCTGGTGCTTTTGATCATCTTCATGGTCGCGGCGCCCCTGTTGACGGTGGGCGTGCCGGTGAAGCTGCCCGAAACCGCCGCGACGGCGATGCCGACCGAAAAGGAAGAACCGCTGACGGTCACCTTGACCGCCGATGGGCTGATCCTGCTGCAAAATACCGAGATTGGCGATGCTGAACTGATCGGCAAGCTGAAGGCGATTTCCGAACAGCGCACCTCGAAGAAGGTGTTCGTGCGGGCCGATGGCGCGGTGCTGTATGACCGCGTGGCGCAGCTGATGGGCGCGCTGAATGCCGCCGGGTTCAATGACATCGGCCTCGTCACCGATCCGGGCGGGCCGAAGTTCGGCGGGTAAGGGCATGAACCGCGGGCTTATCATCTCGGGCGCCGGGCATCTGGGCTTGATCCTTTGGGTTTTGCTCGGGGATTGGTTCTTTTTGCCCTCTGACGCGCCGGTGATCCAATCGGCCAATGTCTCGGTGATTTCCTCGGCCGAGTTCGATGCGATGCAGTCCGAAGCCCCCGCCGCGCCACTGAAGGCGCCCGATCAGCCCGCGCCGCCCGTCCCGGCCGAGGTGGTGCCGGTGACGCCGGTGGACCCCGCGCCAGCTGAACCTGTCGCGGCGCCTGATGCCCCGGCGCCTGAGGCGCTGCCCGATGCGCCGCCGGACGTGCCAATTTCCGACTTGGCCCAGCCCCAAGCCGCGCCCGATCCGACCGCGCCTTTGGCCGCGCAGGATCAGCCGATCCCGGTGCCGAATTCCGATGTCGCCCCTGCGCCGCGTCCGATCGACCGTGTCGCCGCCGTGCCGGTGGACCCCACTGTGGACGCCGCGCAGATTGCCGACACACCGACCCCGCCGCAGACCGACCAGCCCGCGCCGGACACGCCCCCGACCCCGGTGCAGCCCGATGCCGCGCCCGAGGCCGCCGCGCCGCAAGTGGTAACCGAGGCGGTCAACACCGCCCCCGACGCGCCGCAACTGGCTCCGACCACGTCCAGGCGGCCGCAGACCCGGCCCAAGGCGCCAGTGCTTGATGCAGCGCCCGATGCCGCGCCCGCCGTGACCAAAGACGCCGTGGCCGCTGCCGTCGCGGCTGCCGTGGCGGATGCGCCCGCGCCCACAGACCAGACCAGCGACACCGGCGGCGCGGGCGATGCGCCCAAGGGCCCGCCGATGTCGCAAGGTGAAAAGGATGCCCTGCGCGTTTCGGTGCAGAAATGCTGGAACCTCGGCGCCGTCTCGACCGAGGCGATGCAGACGGTCATCACCGTTCGCGTGTCGCTGTCCGAGGATACCAGGCCCGACCTGTCGTCGATCCGGATGACCGATTTTACCGGCGGCTCGCAAGCCGCCGCCAACACGATGCTCGCCGCCGCGCAATCCGCGATCTTCCGCTGTGGGCGCGACGGATTCCCGCTTCCGCTTGACAAATACGACCAATGGAAAGACCTCGAACTGGTCTTTGATCCCCGTGGCATGAGTATGCGCTGATGCCCGTCCTTTCGCCCCGCGCCCGTCATGACACGAGGAGATACCCGATGCGCCTGATCCCGACCCTTTTCGCCGCCCTGGCTTTGGGCCTGTGCAGTCTGTCTTTGTCCACCCTGACGGCAGGGGCCGAACCCCTGCGGATCATCATCGACCAGGGGGTGATCGAGCCGATGCCCTTTGCCGTTCCGGATTTCCTGGGCGAGGGCAAGGCCGGCAAGGTGGGTCGTGACATTGCCCGCGTTGTGGCCGCCGATCTGGCGGGGACGGGGCTGTTCCGGGAAATCCCCTCGGACGCGTTTATCTCGAAAGTCACCAGCTTTGATGCCGCCCCGGCCTATGCCGACTGGCAGGCGATCAACACGCAGGCGCTGATCACCGGCGAAGTGCAACTGACGGGCGACAAGATGGTGGTGAAGTTCCGCCTGTATGACATCGTCTCGGGGCAGACCCAGGGCGACGGATTGCAGTTCGCCGGGCCGGTCTCTTCGTGGCGGCGCATTTCGCACAAGGTGGCGGATGCGGTCTACAGCCGCATCACCGGCGAGGGCGGGTATTTCGACAGCCGCGTGGTGTATGTCTCGGAAACCGGTCCGAAGACCCAGCGCATCAAGAAGCTGGCGGTGATGGATTATGACGGGGCCAATGTGTCCTATCTGACGGACGGTTCCTCGATCGTGCTGGCGCCGCGCTTTTCACCCACCGGCGACAAGATCCTGTTCACCTCATATGCAAGCGGTTTTCCGCATATCTATCTGATGAACACCGCCGATCTGGCCACGCGCATCTTGAACGACCAGCAGGGCACGATGACCTTCGCGCCGCGCTTTTCGCCTGATGGCGCCTCGGTCGCCTTCAGTCTGGAGCGGGACGGCAATTCCGATATCTACCTGCTCAGCATCGGATCGGGCGCTTTGACGCAACTGACCGACAGCCCGTCGATCGAAACCGCGCCCAGCTTCAGCCCGGACGGATCGCAGATCGTGTTTGAAAGCGACCGGTCCGGCCAACCGCAGTTGTATGTCATGTCCTCGGGCGGGGGCGAGGCGACGCGGATTTCTGCCGGCAAAGGCAAGTATGACACCCCGGTATGGAGCCCGCGCGGCGATCTGATCGCCTTCACCAACCAGAACGACGGGCGCTTCCACATCGGCGTCATGCGCGCCGATGGCAGCGATGAACGTCTGCTGACAGCCTCGTTCCTGGACGAAGGCCCGACCTGGGCGCCCAATGGCCGCGTGGTGATGTTCACGCGCGAGACGGCAGGGGCGGATGGGGCGGCGGCGCTGTATTCCATCGACGTGACGGGCCGCAACCTGCGGCAGGTGACGACCGAGACCGCCGCGTCCGACCCGGCCTGGTCGCCGATACTGCCGTAAGGCGCCCGATTCCCAAGCGAAACCGAAGCTGTTATGCTGCCCGCCAATCGAGCCCCACAAGAAACAGGAAACCGCCCCCATGTCCGCCCTCTCTGTCTTGCCCAAGGCCTTTTTGATTGTTGCAACACTGGCGCTGGCCGCCTGTCAGAACCCTGACAAATACGGCAATGGCAGCGGCGGGGACGGGGGCGCGGGCGGCACCGGCGGCGCGGGCGGTGACGGGGTCAGCACCTCGGGCCTTGGCGATGCGTCCAACCCGGCCTCGCCGGCGTATTTCAACGCCACGGTGGGCGACAAGGTCTGGTTCGTGGTGGATCAATCCACCCTGACCGACACCGCCCGCGCCACGCTGGACGGCCAGGCCCAGTGGCTGAACGCCAACACCCAATATGCGGTCATCGTCGAAGGCCATGCGGACGAGCAAGGCACGCGGGAATACAACCTTGCGCTGGGGGCGCGCCGCGCCAGTGCGGTGCAGCAATACCTGATCGCGCAAGGCGTCACGCCCAGCCGCATCCAGACTGTGACCTACGGCAAGGAACGCCCGCTGGCGGTCTGTTCGGACGAGACCTGCTATGCCCAGAACCGCCGCGCGGCCACCGTGCTGCAAGTCGGCAGCGGGGTCTGACCGGATGCGGCGGCTTCTTCTTATCGCGGCTTTGCTGCTGACCGGGGCAGGGGCCGCCAACGCACAAGACAAGACCCAGACGCTGGCCGACATCAAGGTGGAACTGTCCGCCCTGATGTCGCAGTTCACCGCGCTGAAGGCCGAACTGGTGACCAACGGCGCCATGACCTCGGCCGCCGGGGGCGGGGATGCGTTGCAGCGCATGGACGCGCTGGAGGCGGAACTGACGCGCCTGACCTCAAGCACCGAAGCGGTGGAGCTGAAGGTCAAGAAGGTCGTGGCCGATGGCACCAACCGCATCGGCGATCTGCAATTCCGGCTGTGCATGGCGACGCCGAATTGCGATCCCAACACCCTGCCGCCGGTAACTGAACTTGGCGCCGATGCCGCAACGCCGACCGATACCACCCCCACGCCGCCCGCGACCGACACCACGCAGACCGACCCTGCCCAAATCGACCCTGCCCAGACCGATCCTGCCCAAACCGGCGGCGATCTGGCGGTGAACGAACAGGGCGACTTTGACCGGGCCAAGGCGGTGCTCGCCTCCGGTGACTTTCGCACCGCCGCGGACCTCTTTGCGACCTTTGCCACGACCTATACCGGCGGGGAACTGACGCAGGCCGCCCAAGTGCTGCAAGGCGATGCGCTGGACCAGCTTGGGGACACCAAGAATTCCGCCCGCGCTTACTTGCAGGCGTTTTCCGGCCAGCCGACCGGCCCCAAGGCGGGTGAGGCATTGACCAAGCTGGGCGCCTCGCTGGGCAAGCTGGGCCAGACTTCGCAGGCCTGCCTGACCCTGACCGAGGTTGGCAACCGCTTCCCCGGCACCCCGGACGAGGCCAATGCACGGGTCGCGATGTCCAATCTGGGCTGTCCTTGAACCCGGGCCAACCCGCCGATGCCCTGATCCTTGCGGTGCGGACCGGTTTGCCCGGCCCCGGTCCCTACGGCCTTGCCGTCTCGGGCGGGGGCGACAGCATGGCGCTGATGCATCTGTGCGCGGCTGCCGGCATCGCGGCAGAGGTGGCCACCGTGGACCACTCCTTGCGCCCTGAGGCTGCGGACGAGGCGCGAATGGTGGCGGCGCAGGCCGCAGCTTTGGGCTATGCCCACGAAACCCTGATCTGGGACGGTCCGGCCGCGAAGGGCAATCTTGCGGATGCTGGCCGTCTTGCCCGCCGCCGTCTGCTGGCTGAATGGGCGCTGCGGCGCGGCTTGCAGGCGGTGGTTCTGGCGCACACGCAGGACGATGTGGCCGAAACTTTCCTGATGCGGCTGGCGCGCGGCGCCGGGGTGGACGGGCTGTCCGCCATGGCCCCGGCGTTTCATGCGATGGGCGCGCTGTTCCTGCGCCCGCTGCTGGCCGCCCCCCGCGCCGCGCTGCGGGATTGGCTGACCGCGCGCCGCATCCCTTGGGCCGAGGACCCGACCAACGCCGACCCCGCCTATGACCGCACCCGTGCCCGCAGCGCGCTGGCCGCCCTTGCACCGCTGGGTCTGACGTCCGCGCGGCTGGCCGAGGTCGCGGGCCATCTGGCGCAGGCGCGCGAGGCTTTGGCGGCCGCGACCGGCGACTTGCTGCGCCGTATCGTCGCGGCTCAAGGCGGCGGCCTTGCCCTGCGCGTGGATGCACCCGTCCTGTTCGCCGCCCCCGCCGACCTGCAACGCCGCGCGCTGCTGGCCGTGCTGCACTGGTTCGCCCCCGCGCCCTATGCGCCGCGCGGTGATCAGCTCGCGACCCTTCTGGACCGCCTGCGCCAAAGTGAGGCCGCGCAGTTGCAGGGCGTGCGGTTCTTTCAGCACAAGGGTGCGCTGTGGTCCTGTCTTGAACCCCGCGCGCCCCTGACGGGCTGGCGCATCCACGGCCCCGGCGCGGAAAGCCTGACGCTGCGCCCGCTTGGGGCCGATGGCCTGCCGCTGTGCCCGGACTGGCGCACATCCGGCCTGCCGCGCGCCGCGCTTTTGGCCGCGCCCTCGCTGTGGGACGGCCCCCGCCTGATCTCTGCCCCCCATGCGCTGCTGCCAGCCGGGTTTGCCGCCGAACGGGCGGGCTCTGGCCATCCGGCCACAGACCTGCAGATATCGCATTGAACCCGGGCCGGGGATGCTTACATTGGCGACAAGGGCTGCGCGCCCTTTCGGCAGCGCGGCGATTTGAGGAGTGTTTTCGTGGGCAATGCACGAAATATCGCGTTCTGGGTGGTGCTGTTTCTTCTGGTCGTGGCGCTGTTCCAGGTGTTCCAGAATGGCACCTCGAACTTTGCCGCCCAGACCGTTCCCTATTCCGACTTCATCTCGCGCGCTGACAAGGGTGATATCGCCTCGGTCACGCTGGACGGCGAGCAAATCCGCGTCATCGCCAAGGATGGCAGCCGGTTCACCACGATCCGCCCGCAAGGCGAGCAGGTCGCGAACGAGCTGATCGCCAAGGGCATCACGGTCGAGGCCAAGCCGCAGGAACAGTCGGGGCTTCTGGCCATCGTGCTGACTTGGCTGCCGTTCATCGCGCTGATCGGTGTGTGGATTTTCTTCATGAACCGGATGCAGGGCGGCGGTCGTGGCGGCGCCATGGGCTTTGGCAAATCGCGTGCCAAGCTGCTGACGGAAAAGCAGGGCCGGGTGACGTTTGATGATGTCGCCGGCATCGACGAGGCCAAGGAAGAACTGGAAGAGATCGTCGAATTCCTGCGCAACCCGCAGAAATACTCGCGCCTTGGCGGCAAGATCCCCAAAGGCGCGCTGCTGGTCGGCCCTCCGGGGACAGGCAAAACGCTGCTCGCCCGCGCGATTGCGGGGGAAGCGGGGGTGCCGTTCTTCTCGATCTCCGGCTCTGACTTCGTGGAAATGTTCGTCGGTGTGGGCGCGTCCCGCGTGCGCGACATGTTCGAACAGGCCAAGAAGAACGCGCCCTGCATCGTGTTCATCGACGAAATTGACGCCGTGGGCCGTGCGCGCGGCGTGGGCATCGGCGGCGGCAATGATGAACGCGAGCAGACGCTGAACCAATTGCTTGTCGAGATGGACGGGTTTGAGGCCAATGAAGGCGTCATCATCGTCGCGGCCACCAACCGCAAGGACGTGCTGGACCCCGCGCTGCTGCGCCCGGGCCGGTTCGACCGCCAGATCCATGTGCCCAACCCCGACATCAAGGGGCGCGAGAAGATCCTGACCGTCCACGCCCGCAAGGTGCCGGTGGGGCCCGACGTGGAACTGCGGCTGATTGCTCGGGGAACTCCGGGATTCTCGGGTGCCGACCTTGCCAACCTGGTGAACGAGGCCGCGCTGATGGCGGCGCGGGCCGGGCGCCGGTTCGTGACCATGATCGACTTCGAACAGGCCAAGGACAAAGTCATGATGGGGGCCGAACGGCGCTCAATGGTCCTCACCGCCGATCAGAAGGAAAAGACCGCGTTCCACGAGGCGGGCCATGCCATCGTCGGCATGCATCTGCCCAAGTGCGATCCGGTCTACAAGGCCACGATCATCCCTCGGGGCAGCGCGCTGGGCATGGTGGTCAGCTTGCCGGAAATGGACCGGCTGAACATGCACAAGGATGAAGGCAAGCAGAAGATCGCCATGACCATGGCCGGCAAAGCGGCCGAGATCATCAAGTACGGCGAAGAGGGCGTCTCGTCCGGCCCGGCGGGTGACATTCAGCAAGCCTCGTCGCTGGCCCGCGCCATGGTGATGCGCTGGGGCATGTCCGACATCATCGGCAACATCGACTATGCCGAGGCGCATGAAGGCTACAACGGCGCGACGGGCGGCTTCTCGGTCTCGGCGGAAACCAAGACCAAGATCGAAAGCGAAGTGAAGCGGCTGATCGACGAAGGCTACGACACCGCGCGGCAGATCCTGCTGGAGAACAACGAAGAATTCGAGCGGATGGCCAATGGTCTGCTGGAATACGAAACCCTGACCGGCGATGAGATCAAGAAGATCATCGCCGGCCTGCCGCTGGACGGCGGCGATGCCGGGGCCACGGCTTCGGGCGGCACCCCAGCCCCGGTGCTGACCGTGCCGCGCACCAAACCCCGCGCGCCCACTGGCAGCGGCGGGATGGAGCCCGAGCCCACCGTTTGAGCAAAGGCTGACACCAGAACAGCGCCGCAGGGTCCCCCTGCGGCGTTTCCATGTCGGCCCCCAGTCTGCGTTGGCCCCCTGTCTGCTGGGGCTTGCGAGCGCAACCGACCTCAAGCCGGCCTGACCCTGCATTGACGGGGGCACGCCCAACGACGGGCCCGACCTCTTCGCCCGTCGCCGCGCGGTCTGTGCCAATCTGGAACGGCGCATTGAAACCGGGGCCCAAGCCGTGGCAGGCTTGCGCTGGCATGCGAGGCAAAGGGAAAACCATGGAACAGCAGGACTGGAACCCCGACACCTATGCCCGCTTTCGGGATCTGCGGCTGCGTCCGGCGCTGGACCTGTTGATGCGGGTCGGCGGGTTGCCCGGCGGCACGGTGGTCGATCTGGGCTGCGGCGACGGGGCGGCGGCGGGGGCGCTGCGGGCGCGCTATCCAAAGCATCGGCTGGAGGGGGTGGATTCCTCACCGGCGATGCTGGCCAAGGCCAGGGGCTATGCGGAGGTGTTCGAGGCCGACGTGGCAACCTGGCGCCCGAAAGCGCCCCCGGCACTGATCTTTTCCAACGCGGCCCTGCAATGGTTGCCGGATCACGATGCGCTGCTGCCGCGCCTTGCGGGCTGCCTTGCCCCGGGCGGCGTGCTGGCGGTACAGATGCCGCGCCAGTATTTCGCGCCCTCGCACCGTTTCCTGCGCGACATTGCCGCCGCGATGTTCCCGGACCGGTTCGGTGTCACTACCTATGACCCGCCCGTCGCCAAGCCCGAGCACTATTGGCAGCTGATGTCGCCACTGGGCGAGGTCAGCGTCTGGGAGACGGACTACATCCAGCACCTGGGCGCGGCAACGGACATGCACCCGGTGCAGGCGTTCACGGAAGCCACCGCGATGCGCCCGTTTCTTGACAAGCTGACGCCCGAAGAGGCCGCGCATTTCCGCGCCGCCTATGACCGCTCGCTGGGTGCCGCCTATCCGCTGGATGCGGGCGGCGCCTGTCTGATGCCGTTCCGCCGCCTGTTCTTCACCCTGAAAGTCTGACCCATGGCCGAAATCAAGCTGACCCGCTTTTCCCCCCGCGTCACCTTTCTGGGCCGCGTCACGTCCGGCGTGGGGCTGCTGCATGCCCAGGCCGAAGCCGCGCTGGAGCTGACCTATGCCGGCGTCGTGGGCGAGCTGCACGAAGGGCGCACCCGGGCGTCCTGCGTGCGCGTGAAGGATATGTTCCCCGAGGGGACCGAGATCGCCAATGTCCGCCAGCTGTCGATCCTGTCGGCAGAGGAGCTGGCCGAGATCGCCGCCGAAATGGGGCTTGAGACGCTGGACCCAAGCCTGCTGGGCGTGACGCTGGTGCTGGAGGGGGTGCCGGACTTTTCCCATGTGCCGCCCTCGTCCCGGTTGCAGGCGCCGTCCGGGGCAACGCTGGTGATCAACATGGAAAACCGCCCCTGCGTGTTTCCCGGCAAGTCGGTCGAGGCGCGGCATCCGGGCAAGGGCAAGCTGTTCAAGCCCGCCGCCAAGGGCCGCCGCGGCGTGACCGCCTGGGTCGAACGCGAGGGGGCAATCGCGCTGGGTGACACGTTGAAGCTGTTCATCCCCGACCAACCGGTCTGGGCCGGTTTGTAGGATGGGTGATTCACCCATCATTTGACAGCCGTTGCGGCGTGATGGGTGAATCACCCATCCTACGGATCGTAGATTTTGAATCTCAAGTCATTGATTTCATTGACTCGAAATTTTGTCCACGCGTGGATGCTCTTTTGCGCCGGACGCCCTAAAGCAGGAAATCCCCCGCCACGACCGACGTTGCCCCGGCCACGAAGATCACCAGATCGGCGGTCTTGTCGCCGTTGGTATCGGCTTCGATCAGCATGCCGCCGCTGGTCACCACCGCATGCACCTGTCCGGTCACCCCGGTGAAGGCGGTGCTGATGAAGCTGAACGCGTCGTTGCTGGTGCCGTCGCTTTTGGCGTCGATCGCGGTCAGGTCGAACTTGTCAGCCTGCGCATGGTTGAAATCGGCCACGCGGTCCTGCGCGGCCAAGGTGCTTTCGCTGGTGGCCATCCAGATGAACTGATCCGCCCCGTTGCCGCCGTCCAGGCTGTCATCCCCGGCCCCGCCGTTCAGCGCGTCTTTGCCGCCGCCGCCATAAAGCGAATCGTTGCCGTTGTTGCCGGTCTGCACATTGGCCTGCGCGTTGCAGGTGACCGCGTTGTTGGCGGCGTTGCCGGTGCCGTTCAGCGCGGAGCCGGTCAGCGTCAGGTTCTCCAGCGTCCCGCTTACGGCGGCATTGACCAGATCGGTGCCGCTGGTGCCGGTGTCCGAGATCACATCGGTGGCCACATCGGCGTAATAGGTATCGCCCCCCTCGCCGCCGTCCATGGTGTCATTGCCCGCGTCGCCGTTCAGGGTGTCGCTTTCCCCCCGCCATACAGCTTGTCGTTGCCCGCGCCGCCATAGGCGGTGTCCGATCCGCCGCCAAGGGTCAGCACGTCGTTGCCATCGCCGCCCTTGAACAGGTTGTTGTTCAGCCCGCCCGACAGCGTGCCGGTGTTGGTGTCGGTGATCGTGTCGGCAAAAGCCGAGCCCCAGACGTCGGAAAAGCTGTTGATGCTGTCGCCTTGCCCGTCGCCGCCGGTGACGGTGGTGGTGATGCCAAAGGTGATGTTCACCTTCACCCCCGCGGTTGACGCCAGATAAGACAGCGTGTCGCCGATATCGGCCCCGCCTGACAGGCTGTCGGCCCCGGCGCCGCCCTCGACTGTGTCGATGCCCGCGTCGCCGTTGATCTGATCGGCCGCGGCATCGCCGAACAACAGGTCGTTGTCATAGCTGCCATAGATCAGATCCGCCCCGGCCCCGCCATAAACCGTGTCGTTGCCCGCCGCGCCCGAGATCGTGTCGGCGTTGCCGGACCCGGTCGCGGCCTGATCGCCGTACAGGATATTGGCCAGCTCGTTGCCGGTGATATCGTCCTTGCCGTTCGATCCCAGCACATTCTCGATCGCGCCGTTCACGATCAGCCGGCTGCTGACCGTCCCGTCGGTGTAAAGCCCCGAGGCTTGGGTGGCCGTGCCCGACAAACTGGTCCAGGCCAGGGTGATGGTGCTGGTGCCGGAATGGGTGCCGGTGATCGACAGCCAATCGCTGCCGCTGCCGTCGTCGGTGACGGTTTTGGTCGCTCCGCCCGTGGCGAGGGTGTCGATGACAAAGGTGGTGTCGGCCATTGCCGCCTCCGAAAATCCCGCACCCCCGCGGAAAGCTTAAGTCGAGACGGCGCCATGGGCAAGATTTCCGCGCGGTTGATGGAAAAACAGAACGGAAATTCCGCGCATGGAAAATTCTCAGCCCGCGTTCCATAATTTCCGATCGGAAACACCCGGGGCGGATTTCAGGGGTAAGGTGTCGCTATTTCGTCTTTCACGGGGGGCTTTCCCCGGTATCACGTCGCAAGCGAACTATTCGGGCCCAACGCTGGCCCTTGGGAGAGTATCATGGCCGTCAAGACCGATATCGAGATTGCGCGCGAAGCCAAGAAGAAGCCGATTCTCGAGATCGGGGCCAAGTTGGGCATCCCGTCCGAGCATCTGCTGCCCTATGGCCATGACAAGGCCAAGGTCAGCCAGGAATTCATCGCCGGCCTTGAAGGCCGCAAGGATGGCAAGCTGATCCTGGTGACCGCGATCAACCCGACCCCGGCGGGCGAGGGCAAGACCACCACCACGGTCGGTCTGGGCGACGGTCTGAACCGCATCGGCAAGAAGGCGGTCGTTTGTATCCGTGAGGCGTCCCTGGGCCCGAACTTCGGGATGAAGGGTGGCGCTGCGGGCGGCGGCTACAGCCAGATCGTCCCGATGGAAGAGATGAACCTGCACTTTACCGGCGACTTCCACGCCATCACATCCGCGCACAACCTGCTGTCGGCGATGATCGACAACCACATCTCCTGGGGCAATGATCTGGATATCGACCAGCGCCGCATCGTCTGGCGCCGGGTGATGGATATGAACGACCGGGCTTTGCGGGATATCGTGGTGTCCTTGGGCGGCGTGTCGAACGGTTTCCCGCGTCAGACCGGGTTTGACATCACCGTGGCCTCGGAAGTCATGGCGATCCTGTGCCTGTCCAAGGACCTGAAGGACCTTGAAAAGCGCCTCGGCGATATCGTCGTGGCTTACCGCCGCGACAAGTCGCCGGTCTATTGCCGCGACATCAAGGCCGATGGCGCGATGACGGTCCTGCTGAAAGACGCGATGCAGCCGAACCTCGTGCAGACGCTGGAGAACAACCCCGCCTTCGTGCATGGCGGCCCGTTTGCCAACATCGCGCACGGCTGCAACTCGGTCATTGCCACCAAGACCGCGCGGAAGCTGGGCGAATATGTCGTGACCGAAGCCGGTTTCGGCGCCGACCTGGGTGCCGAGAAGTTCTTCGACATCAAGTGCCGCAAAGCCGGGCTGAAGCCTGCCGCCGCCGTGATCGTGGCGACCGTGCGCGCGATGAAGATGAACGGCGGCGTGGCGAAAGCTGATCTGGGCGCCGAGAACGTGGCCGCCGTCAACAAGGGCTGCCCGAACCTGGGCCGCCACATCGCCAACGTCAAAGGTTTCGGCGTGCCGGTGGTGGTGGCGATCAACCACTTCTATTCCGACACCGATGCCGAAATTCAGGCGGTGAAGGACTATGTGACGGCGCAGGGCGCCGAGGCGTTCCTGTGCAAGCACTGGGCGCAA
>JANLQT010000473.1:0-2453 GCA_031368035.1 Rhodobacterales bacterium
GATCTCCATGCACGACAATGGCAAAGTCCTGACTGGCGCGGTAAGCGACCAGCCCGAACACCCCGGTCAGAAACGCCACCTCCCGCAGCACATCCCGGCACAAAAGGTTGACCGAAAGCCCCCGCAGGCTTTGCCCGAACGCCTGCGCTGCAACTGTTTCATACTCCATCCCGCACCTCCGCACGCAAGGTGCCCCGCCGCGTCCCGCCCGTCAAACCCTTGCACTTCCCCCGCCCCGGCCCGATGTTGCGCCTAAAGGAGACTGTCATGGCCAAAATCACCCTACTCGACGGCGGCATGGGCCAGGAACTGGTGGCACGCTCCGGCGATGACCCGACGCCGCTTTGGGCCACCCGTGTGATGATCGACCATCCCGGCATGTTCCGCGACATCCACGCTGATTACTTCGCCGCCGGCGCCACCGTCGCCACGACCAACACCTACGCCATCCACCACGACCGTCTGGAACGCTTCAATCTGGACCCCTGGTTCCACGCCCTGCACCTGCGCGCCCTGGCCGAGGCGCACGAGGCCCGCGCCGCCCATGGCTCTGGCCGGATTGCCGGCTCTTTCGGCCCGCTGATGGCCTCTTACCGCCCCGATCTGACCGTGCCCCTCGCCGAAGCCGCGCCGAAATACGCCGAGATCGCCCGGCTTTTCGCCCCGCATGTCGATATGATCCTGATCGAGACGATGTCCTCGATCGAACTGGCCGAAGGCGCGGTCAAGGGCGCACAGGTCGCGGGCGTTCCGGTCTGGCTGTCGGTCTCGGTCGATGACCACGACGGCACCAAACTGCGCTCGGGTGAGCCGCTGGCCGATCTGGCCCGCCTTGTCCGCGACTATCCCATCGCCGCGGTGCTGGCCAACTGCTCGGTGCCCGAGGCGATGGCGGCGGCGCTGGACGTGCTGAAAACCCTCGGCAAACCCTTCGGCGCCTATGCCAACGGCTTCACCCATATCTCGGGCAACTTCCTGAAGGACGCGCCCACGGTCAAGGAACTGACCCACCGCCACGACCTGACGCCCGAGAAATATGCCGATTTCGCCATGGCCTGGGTTGCCCAAGGCGCCACCATCGTCGGCGGCTGCTGCGAGGTCGGCCCCGCGCATATCCGCCATCTGGCGGAAAGGCTGAAAGCGGCGGGCCACGAGATCGTCTGATCCATGAAGGATTTCGACTATCATCCGCCCGACGTGCCCCTGAACATCCTGTACGAGGATCGCCAGATCCTGGTGATGGACAAGCCCGCCGGCCTCCTCTCAGTGCCCGGCAAGCTGGAAGGCCGCGCGGATTGCCTGGAATCCCGCCTGCGAAAGCAACACCCCGAAACCCTGCTGGTGCACCGCCTCGATTGCGACACCTCCGGCGTGATGATCTTCGCCCGCAACAAACTGGCGCAGGGGTTTCTGGGCCAGGAATTCGAAAAACGTCGCGCGAAAAAGACCTATGTCGCCCGAGTTCGCGGCATTCTTGCCGAAGACTCAGGCCAGATCGACCTGCCCCTGTGCACCGACTGGCCGAACCGCCCGCGGCAGATGGTTGACTATGTGAACGGACGTTCGGCAATCACGGATTGGCAAGTGCTGTCGCGGCAGGATTCCGAAACCCGCGTTCGCCTTTCGCCTCTGACCGGCCGCAGCCACCAGCTGCGCGTGCACATGCTGGCCCTCGGCCACCCGATCCTCGGCGATCCGATCTATGATGAAGGGGATGCCGCAAACTGGCCCCGCCTGATGCTGCATGCCGAGACCTTGTCGCTGCACCACCCCGAAACTAAAGCCTGGACCAGTTTCACCGCCCCCTGCCCCTTCTGACATTCATCTTGGGACAAATACCTCCGGGGTCTGGGGCAGTGCCCCAGCTACAACGCCAGCCCCAGTTTCCGCCCTTCATGGAACGCATAAGCCGCCAGCCGAGGCGCCGCACAATCCCCAATCCGGTGCGTCGCCTTCCCCGCAAAGCCTTCTGGAAACGGGTCGAACGCCCGGTTCGTCGTGCTCATCACCAGGTCCGAGGCCGCAATCACCCGCACCTCCCCGGTCAACAGCGACCGCACCGTCACCCCGTTCCCATGCCAGGCCGCGATGTCATGCTCGGTCAGAAACTCCACCCCCAGCCCCGCCATCTTGCGCCGCGCCGCCGCATCTGCCGCAGTCCGGGCGATTTCCTTGCCCACAAAGGCCTCGGGCGTCACATGGATCACCTTCAGCCCCCGCTCGGCCATCGCCCAGGACGTGCCGACCCCGCGCCAGTTCGACCCCTCGTCATAAATCACCACCGTGTCCCCCAGCCGCGCCTCGCGCCGCATCACCGCCTCGGGCGACCAGACATGGCCCAACTCGATCCCCGGCAGCCTGTCCCACTCCGGCCGCCACCGCTGAAATCCCGTCTCGTCCGGCAACGACCCGGAAGCGAGCACCACCACATCCGCCGGGTGCGCCGCGATCTC
>JANLQT010000542.1:0-4966 GCA_031368035.1 Rhodobacterales bacterium
GGTGGTGCCCTGGGGCGGCGGCACGGGGCTGGTGGGCGGGCAGATCATGGCCGAAGGGCCGGCGCCGTTGATCCTGTCGCTGGAGCGGATGAACAAGGTGCGGGAGGTGTATCCCGGGGAAGGCGTGATGCTGGTGGAGGCCGGAGTGACCCTGACGGCCGCGCGGGCGGCGGCCGAGGAGGCGGGGCGGCTGTTCCCGCTGTCGCTGGCCTCGGAAGGGTCGTGCCAGATCGGCGGGAACCTTGCGACCAATGCCGGGGGGGTGAACGTCCTGCGCTATGGCAACGCGCGCGATCTGTGTCTGGGGCTGGAGGCGGTGCTGCCGGACGGACGGATCTGGCATGGGCTGAAGCGGTTGCGGAAAGACAACACGGGGTATGATTTGCGCGGGCTTCTGATCGGGGCAGAGGGGTCGCTGGGGGTGATCACCGCGGCCAGTCTGCGGCTGTTCCCGCGCCCCGCGCGAGAGGGCGCGGCGGTGCTGGCGGTGCAGGGACCGGCAGAGGCGCTGGCGCTGCTGGCCATCGCGCAGGGGATCGCGGGCGAGGGGCTTTCGGCGTTTGAATTGATCCACCGGCAGGGACTGGATTTCATGGCCGAGACCGGTTTTCCTTTTCGCGCGCCGCTGGACCCGATGCCGGACTGGATGGTGCTGATCGATCTGGGCCTGTCCGCGGGCGAGGACCCCGACGCGCGGCTGGCGGCTATCTTCGAGGCGGGGCTTGCGGCGGGGCTGGTGACAGATGGCATTGTGGCCCAATCGCAGGCGCAGCGCGCTGCGTTCTGGGCGATCCGCGAGACCATCCCGCTGGCGAACCGCAAGGTGGGGGCGATCTCGTCGCATGACATATCGCTGCCGTTGAGCGAGATCGCGGGGTTTGTCACAGAGGCAGGCGCGGCGCTGGCGGCTTTGGCACCGATGCGGGTGAACTGCTTTGGCCATCTGGGGGACGGCAACCTGCATTACAATCTGTTCCCGGCCAAGGGCAAGTCTGGTTTGGATTACAAGGACTTGCGGAGCGATGTTAAGGGGATCTTGCATGACATGGTGGACCGGCTGGGAGGCTCGGTCAGCGCCGAGCACGGGATCGGGCGGCTGAAGGTCGGTGACCTTGAACGCTACGGCGATCCGGCCAAGCTGGCGGCGATGCGGGCGATCAAGGCGGCGCTGGACCCTTTGGGGATCATGAACCCGGGCGCGGTGTTGCGGTAGGATGGGGGATGCGCATACCCGGTCACCGCTGCGCCCTGCCGGTGAACCGACAGGGCGCTGGGGTGGGGTGGTTTTGGTCACGTGTTGCAAGCAGCGTGATCCGGTGGGTAGCCGGATGCGAAAGGCTTAGCGCGATTCGGGTTACCGGGGCGTTAACGCTGCTTCAAAGTCCGTCGAACGCGCAGAGGGCATGAACTTCCATCCCCATCGCTTCCAGCTTCGCACGCCCGCCAAGCGCCGGAAGGTCCACCACAAAGGCGCAGCCCACGACCTGCGCACCCAGGCGCTCGATCAGCTTGATCCCGGCCTCGGCCGTGCCGCCGGTGGCCAGCAGGTCATCGACCAGCAATATCTTCTCGCCCGGTGACATGGCGTCGTCATGCACCTCGACCACCGCCTCGCCGTATTCCAGCGTGTAAGCTTGGGAAATCGTCGCGCCCGGCAGCTTGCCCTTTTTGCGGATCGGCACGAAGCCGGTCGACAGCTGGTGCGCCACCGCGCCGCCAAGGATGAAGCCGCGCGCTTCAAGTCCTACGACCTTGTCGATCCGGTGCCCGGCATAGGGGGCCAGAAGCTGGTCCACGCACATCCTGAAGCCGCGTGGGTCAGCAAACAATGTCGTCACATCGCGAAACAGGATGCCCTCATGCGGGAAGTCCACGATGGTGCGGATGTAGTCCTTGACGGTTTTCTGCTGGCTCATCTGGCGTCTTTTCATTGGGTAAAGGGTGGCACCACAGGGTCAGAGCACGCGGCCCGCCACGGCGTCAAGTCGCGCCAGCACCTCGGGGTCGCGCATGTCCGGCGCGGTCATCAGGGCGAAGGTCAGGGCATGGTCACAGCCGTGCGGGCAGGGGCCCACGCGCGGAGCCAGATGGGTGGGCAGCGCTGCCACTGTGTTCTTCGCGGCGGAGGAGTTGGCTGCCAGCGTTTTCATCACGACCGAGACATCCACCGCGCCGTGATCTTCGTGCCAGCAGTCGTAATCGGTGACCATGGCGAGCGAGGCATAGCAAAGCTCTGCCTCGCGGGCGAGTTTCGCTTCGGGCATGCCGGTCATGCCGATCACATCGGCGCCCCAGTTTTGATAGAGGCGGCTTTCGGCGAGGGTCGAAAACTGCGGCCCCTCCATCGCGACATAGGTGCCCCGGTCGTGCACGGTCGCGCCGGCGCTGCGGGCGGCGGCGGCGACTTCGGCCCCGAAGCGGGGGCAGGTCGGGTGGGCGGCGCTGACATGGGCGACGCAGCCGGGGCCGAAGAAGGATTTCTCACGCGCGAAGGTGCGGTCGATGTATTGGTCCACCAGCACGAACTCTCCGGGGGCGTAGTCGATGCGAAGGGAGCCGACGGCCGAGACGGCGAGGACGTCGGTACAGCCCAGACGCTTCAGCGCGTCGATGTTGGCGCGGTAGGGGACCGACGTGGGGGAATGGACATGGCCGCGTCCGTGGCGGGGCAGGAAGGCGATGGGGATGCCGTCCAGGCGGCCCACCAACAGCTCGTCCGACGGCTTGCCCCAGGGGGTTGCGACCTTGACCCAGGACGCGCCCTCCAGCCCCTCGACCTGGTAGACGCCCGAGCCGCCGATGACGCCGATCATGCGCTGCATGCACTTCCCCTTGCGGTTGTGAGGGGCAGCTTAGGCGGGGAGCGGATTGGGGGGAAGGGGGGATGCGTGCGAGAGTGTCCGCTGCGGACAAAAAATCGGAAGCAATGAAATCAAGGGGTTGCTTGTGGACATTTACGAAGCGTTAGGAAATGCCCGGGCGTTTGTTGGTGCTCGTCGGGCCCGTTGCCCCTAGAAAATCATCCTCTGGAAATATCCTCGGGACGTCCCGAGGGGCAGACAGTCCCCCGGCCTTTGGTCAAAGGGCTTTAGGCGACGTCGCGGGCGGCCACGGTTTGCCATGGCGTCGTGGGGCGGCCGATCAGCTTGGACAGGGTCTTGCTGTCATTGAACAGCGCACCTTTGTTGGCCTGCACGTCGCAATCGGCGAGCACGGCGGCGAAGCCTGTGGGCAGGCCGAAGCTTTGCAGGATGCCGGCGTAAACCGCGGTGGGCAGGGCGTTGTAGGGGATCGTCTTGCCGACAAGGCGGCTGACCTCGGCGGCCATTTCGGGCAGCGTGTGGGCCACGTCGCCGGCGAGTTCATAGGTTTTGCCAGCGTGTTCGGGGGCGACGGCCACCGCGATGGCCTCGGCATAATCGGCGCGGGGGGCGGAGTTCACGCGGCCGGTCGGGTTCGAGCCGATCATCGCGCCGGCGGCAATTGCGCCGGGCAGGGAGCCGGTGAAATTCTCGGTATACCAGCCGTTGCGCAGGATGGTCGCGGGAATGCCGGACGCCTTCAGCGCGGCCTCGGTCCCGATATGGTCGGCGGCCAGCAGCATCGGCGAGGCATCGCCCTTCAGGATCGAGGTGTAGACGATGCGGCCCACTCCGGCAGTTTTGGCGGCGGCGATGACGGATTTGTGCTGGCCGACGCGGTCGTTGAAATCATTCGAGGAGATCAGCACCAGCACATCCACGCCCTTCAGGGCGGGGGCCAGGGTTTCGGGCTTGGTGTAGTCGAACAGGCGGGCTGGGATGCCGAGATCATCGGCCTTTTCGGGGCTGCGGACGAGGGCGATCAGGTTCGCGCCGGGTTGGCGGGTCTTGAGGGCGGCGATGGCGAGGCGGCCGAGGTGGCCGGTGGCACCGGTGACGGCGATGGTGGTGGTCATGGGAAGTCTCCTGCTGTGGTGTTGACGGGAGAGACATACGGATATACTTACGAAAGGGAAGTACCTACAAAAATGTAAGGGTAAGAAAAATCATGGCCGAGGATTTTCCGGTGGGAACGGCAGAGGGGTTTGGCTTTTCGGCGGATGTGATGTCGGCGGATTGCCCCTCGCGGGTGATCTTGCAGCACATGACCTCGCGTTGGGCGGCGCTGGTGATGATTGCGCTGACCGAAGGCGGGCGGCTGCGGTTCAGCCAGCTGAAGCGGCGGATTGAAGGGGTCAGCGAGCGGATGCTGGCGCAGACGTTGCAGGTGCTGGAGGCCGACGGGCTGGTGCTGCGGACGGCGTACGAAGTGGTACCGCCGCATGTGGAATATGAGCTGACGGCGTTGGGGGCCGGGGCGGGGCAGCGCATGGCCGAGGTTGGGCGCTGGATCGAGGCGAATGTCGGGGCGCTGGGGACGGGGCGGCGGGGCTAGGCCCGCCGTAAGCTGCTATTCCCCAACAGTAAATCAACCAATCGGCGGACGATCTCTTTAGCCTCGGGCGGGAGTTGGTCGATCGCTTCCGCCAACCCATCCCGCTCCAAAAGAGACCCGGCTATGAGGCCCTTTGGCGTGGTCCCGAGGGCCTTAGCCAAGCCCTCCAGCCGGTTGGCGTTGATCTGCTTTCTCCCAAGCTCAAGTTCGGTGTAGTATGACACCGAAATCCCAGCGAGGTCCGCGACCTGCTTCTGGGTCAGGTCGAGGGCTTTGCGCAGTTCCTTGAGGCGCAGTTTCATGGTGGAAACCTCCGTCTATTTGCGACTATACGTCACTTATAGAGATTAGCCGGACACTGCCAACGCCATTTGCAATGTTTTGTCGCAAGAAATTTCTGGACTATCGGCCTGCAACGGTTGGGGCAAAATCCTCTGCAACCCGAGAGTCGGCCTCACTTGGGCCGTTTCAGCTCGATAATCTCGCTGACCTCGACATAGTCGAAATACCCGAGGCGGCCCATGGGGTGGACCTTGGACAGATCGAACCG
>JANLQT010000495.1:0-2303 GCA_031368035.1 Rhodobacterales bacterium
TCGTCCCGAACCGTTCCGCCAAGGCTGACGCAGGCTCCGCGCTGGCCTGGATCGCCGCCCGAACCTTCGGCGTCGTCGTCGCCTGCTTGTGAAGATGGATCAACATGCCCGAACCCCGCTTCGAATGTCCCTCAGGATCGATCTTGCCATGAAAAATGCCGAGCGCCGAGGGTCTATGTGATCATCCGGGATGGAACAGCTAGGCTCATGTCATCGTTCTCAAACGAGATCGTCGACGCCCCCGCTGGCACCCCGATCAACGCCGCAAGCACCGCCAAAACCCTGAACATCGCACACTCCCAAAACTGAACCCGGATAACTGAAGGCACGGTTTGCCGATTCGGGCGAGTCATTCCTGTTCGGGGTCTCGCTTCCGATAGAGGTCGAGAGCCCCAACAACCCCATGGGCCGCAGGATGTACCAAATGCAGTTTGAAAATAAAGTGACAATCGGAAACCTGTCCTCCCATCAGATACAACCGCAAAAGCGATGCAGTGCCGGGCCGGGCAAGGCGGCCTTCAAGCGCCGATGCGCCGCGATCCCGGCCAGCCGCAGATCGAAATGCGCGCGCGACAGGAAGAAACTCGCGTTGATCCAGCCGAAACTGCGCCCGCTTGCGCCGCTGGCGGGCAGACCAGCGTCCACCACCACCACCTCGCGCCCGGCCCCAGCCAAGGCATAAGCCAGACTTGCGCCCATGATCCCGGCGCCGATCACCACAATCTTTTCCATGCCCTTGGCGTGCCATGCCGTATCGCCGCTCGCAAGGCTCTGCTAAACGCCCTTCATGCTGATCCTTTTGAACAAACCCTATGATGTCCTTTGCCAGTTCACCGATGAAGGTGGCCGCCAGACGCTGGCCAATTTCGTTGATGTGCCAGAGGTTTACCCGGCAGGCCGCCTTGACCGTGACAGTGAGGGGCTGGTGCTGCTGACCGATGACGGGAAATTGCAGTCCAAGATCGCCGACCCGCAGCACCGGATGGAAAAGACCTATCTGGTTCAGGTCGAGGGCAAGATCACCGATGCCGCCCTGACCGCGCTGCGCGAAGGCGTGGACCTGAAAGACGGCCCCACCCTGCGGGCCAAGGCCAATGGCGTGCCGGAGCCGGACTGGCTGTGGCCCCGCAACCCGCCGATCCGCGTCCGGCAAACCGTGCCGGACGCCTGGCTGGAACTGACCATCCGCGAGGGGCGCAACCGTCAGGTGCGCCGGATGACCGCCGCCGTGGGCCTGCCCACGCTGCGCCTGATCCGCTGGCGCGTCGGCGACTGGACCATCGAGGGCCTCGCCCCCGGCAAATGGCGCGGGGGCGGCGAGGCGAAATGACCGAAGCCGAGCGGATCATCGCTCATCTGCATCTGTCGCCCCATCCCGAAGGCGGCTGGTATCGCCAGACCTGGGTCGGCCCCGAGGTGCAGGGCCGCCCCAGTGGCACCGCGATCCTGTTCCTGCTGCAAGACGGTCAGCACAGCCACTGGCACCGCGTCGATGCCGACGAGATCTGGCTGTGGCACGCCGGTGCGCCGTTGACCCTGCGGATGGGCGAGGCCACGGCGACCGCGACGCTTCTTGGCCCCGATGTCCTTGCCGGTCAGCAGGTGCAGGCCGTGGTCCCCGCCGGGCACTGGCAAGCGGCCAGTACCACCGGCGCTTTCAGCCTGGTGTCCTGCACCGTCTCGCCGGGCTTTCAGTTCTCGGGCTTTGAGCTGGCGCCGGAACCGTTTACGCTGCCGGAGAGTTAATCAGTCCGCGCCTCCCCGCGCAGAGTTCCCCATGCCCGATCATCTCGCTGTCATCGCCGCCCTCGCCCCCGATCTGCGGGACGATCTGACCCGCAAATCCTCGGCCAAGGGGCTGGCGCATCTGGCGGGCCATCTGGGGGCGATTGCCGTCTGCACCGTGCTGATCGTCCTGCAACCGCCGTTCTGGTATCTGTTGCTGCCGGTGCAGGGCGTGCTTCTGACCTTCCTGTTCACGCTGGAGCATGAGGCGACCCACCGCACCCCTTTCGCGCAGGACTGGCTGAATGACGCCGTGGGGCGCCTGTGCGGGCTGGTGCTGGTGCTGCCGTTCGTGTGGTTCCGCTACTTCCACCTTGCGCACCACCGCTGGACCAACCAGCCCGGCAATGACCCTGAGCTCGCCAGCCCCAAGCCGGAAAACCGGCGCCAGTGGCTGTGGCATGTGACCGGCCTGCCCTATTGGGCGGCGCAGGTACGGCTGATGGCGCGCCTGACCCTTGGTCGAGAACGGCAGCCCTGGCTGCCCGCCACCGCCATGCCCCGCATCGCGCGCGAGG